>CBFCXB010000174.1:0-5999 GCA_965601905.1 uncultured bacterium
TGCGTCCTCTGTGCCTGCGGATCAATGGCAGAACGGCCTGCGTAACGGCGATCGTTCCGAACAGGTTCACATCGAACTGGCGCCTGATACGTTCCATCGGGATATGCTCGAGGGGACCGAAGACCACCGTCCCCGCATTGTTGACCAGTGACAGCTCCTCGCCGTCCGGTATCCGCCTCGATACATGAGCGACCGTTTCCTCGATCGACGACGGAATCGTAACATCGATAACGACGGGCGTGACATTCTCCGGGGGGTCCGGGAACGCCGATCCGTCACGTACACCGGCGAACACGTGATATCCGGGACGCGCGGCGAGGTGCATCACTATCGCCCTGCCGATACCTGATTATGTGCCGGTGATGAGAACGTGCATGGGGTCACCTTACCCGCGACATAAATTCGGGAAGACGGATTATTCCTGTCCCCGCACGCAAGTAAGCCTCGCGGGGTAGGCGGCGATCTCGCGGAGGACCGAATCGGGAATATCCGCCAGAAAACTCGTTTCCGAGAAGGACGCCTTGATCAAACGGTAGTTGTCATCGAATGTGTACGCCGTGAACAAATCCGTCACATCTCCCCCTTCTCCGGCGGCCATATCGAGGACCATGACCGGCGTGTCGCAGACGAAATCAAACCTGTTCATATCGATGTAACGCTGAGCCGGGTTCGACTTCGTCCTGAAATGTATCCGCCCCTCTTTCACGTCGTACACGATCCGGAACATTGTATAATCACCCGCAACCTTGTCGAGAATGCCGAATGCGTACCCGACCGGCTCTCCCCCCGCCCCACCGTTCCATTTCTCCACGCCCTCGGCCGCCCAGTAGTACCGCTTGACGGAGTGCGGGGCGGACGTGAAGATCTCACTCGATTCGTCCCCGCCGGCGGCGGCGAGGAAATCCCGCGAATAGGCGTAGGTGTTGTTCGTCAGCGCGGTCGCTTGAAGATCGTCACCGGTATGGGAGACCATCCGTCCGCCCAGGAACTCGATCACCGCGCACTCTCCGGCGCGATCGCAGACGAGGAAATGAATCAGGCTGCTGTTTCGAACACCGATCCGCACCGCGGCATCACTCGCGATAACGTCCTCCACGGTGGCGGCGTTGTCGAGCTGGTACTGGATCCACTGCAACTCGCTGAGCTCCGCGCGTGAATCGACGTACGGGTACTCGGTGTGCTCGAGCCACATGCATTCGATCACGAGCCCAGCCTCGTTGATACCGCCCAGCGGCATTTCGCGGCCGTACTGGTTGAAGGTAACGCTCCCGTACTTCGACACCCACCGGGCGGGATTGCGATCCGCCATCGACTGCTTCGCCACGCCCCGCTTGTTGACCATGACCATGCCGTGCTCCACGCGCCAGTCGTAATTCCGGCCGAAGACCCACTCCCCCTCATGCCGGAAACAGAAGGTGGTACACGTATGAACCGGGACGATGCCGGCGACCACAACGCACAGAGACAGCACACCCACGGTGATCGTTTGACGTAGAGAGCGCACCTTTCCGTCTTTACTTCTTATTTGCGTACTCCCTCCGGTTCGCCGGCGCTAAAAAGCGGGACGCTTACACGCCCCGCTTGCGATGATGTACCGTAATGTTCTTGCCGCTGCGGATTTTACTGCACAGCCGCCACCCACACGCCGCTACTGCGAGAACTTGATGTTGAGCCCGATCAGGGCCGTGATGGCTCGATTCTTTACCGTGGTGTCATCCTCCATTTTGCTCAGGTTGACGAGACCGAGGTTGTATCGCCCCTCGAGGAAAACGGAGAAACTGCTGCCGAAGGCGAAATGCATCCCTCCACCGAAGGTAGCGCCGACATCCCATTTCTTCAATTGCCCCGATATGTCGTCGCGTGCGCCCCATGAGTAGGGTCCGATATTCTGCGTGACCTCGATGACGGCGCGTTGCGTGTAAGAAAGAGCCGGCCCACCATAGAGAAACGGGCGGAGGAAGCTGTTCGTCCGCATCGTATATTTGAGGAGAATGGGGAATTCGAAATACCACATCCTGAATTCGACATCCATTTCGCCTTCGAAAATTTCTTCGGGAGTCGGGAACTGAAACGGTATCTTCTTCATCCATGCACCCTTCTGCATATATATCACCTCGGGCTGGATCGAGAGTCTATCGCCGAGCTTGAAATCGAAGAATAAACCGCCCGAAAAACCGTTCCGCATGGTAAAATCGCTCCCCAGATCGGGTATATCGCCTGAAATATTGGCGAAACATGCCCCTGTCTTGAAACCCGCGTCGAACGCGACGGTGGATGCCGGCGCAGCCGCGACGATTACGATCAGTACCGCTATCATCAATCTCGGGAATACCAATTTCATCGCTCCTCTCTCCTCCCGGTGTGGAAGTTGACGTATATGTGCAACTTCCGAATAAGATACCACTCGGAAAAGGGATAATAAAGGAAAATATTTCGCGTTTCATTCCCCGCGCATTTTCTGGGAGGGAAAGCCGCCTCCCGGCACGGACGATCGGTCGGAGAAGCGCACGTCTAGCCGATGCTCAGGACCTTGGCCCCCCTGATCTTTCGCTCCTTGAGTTCGGCGAGGGCGCGGTTCGCATCCTCGAGTGCGTACTCCTCGACGGTGGGCCGGATCGGTATCTCAGAGGCGAGAGCGAGAAACTCGCCTACATCGCGCCGCGCGACGTTGGCGACGCTCTTTATCTCCTTTTCGAGCCACAGGTGGGTGGGGTAATCCAGCTTCAGCAGATAATCCTTGTCGTGATCCTCCTTGCGGATCGCATTGATCACGAGTCTCCCGCCCGGTTCGAGGCTCTTCAAGGCCTCGACATCGGGCTTCCACACCGGCGTCGTGTCGATTATGCTCCGGCACCGCTCGGGCGGTTCATCCTCCGTATCGCCCGCCCATGCCGCTCCGAGCTCGAGGGCGAACTCCCGCTCACGGGGGCTCCGTGCGAACACGAACACCGCGCTGTCGGGAAAGCGGTACCGCACCATCTTGAGAACGAGGTGCGCCGAGGCCCCGAATCCGGTGAGTCCAAGGTTCTGCCCGTTCTCGAGGGCACTGAGACGGAGCGAGCGGTAGCCGATGGCGCCGGCGCAGAGAAGCGGCGCCGCCTCCAGATCGGAAAATACCGGTGGGATCGGGAAGGCGAAACCGTCGGGTACCGTCATGTACTCCGCGTACCCGCCGTCGGCATCGCGCCCCGTCGCCCTGAAATCGCCGCACAGGTTTTCCTGCCCGGACTTACACAGGGGGCATATCCCGCAGGCCGAATATATCCATGCGATGCCGACACGGTCGCCGACGTGAAGGGTTTGCACCGTGCCGCCCACCTCCTCGACGATACCGACGACCTGATGCCCGGGCACGACGGGAAAGCGAGGCGGGGGTGTTCGCCCCTCGATCTCGTCCAGCTCGGTATGGCAAACGCCGCACGCGGTGACCCGCACGAGAGCCTCGTTCTCCGCCGGCACCGGCCGCGGGAATTCGAGGAGCGAGAGCGGATTTCTATTCTCCCGAATATCGGTGATTTGTTGCAGTACCATCGCCTTCATCCGCCACATCCTTTTTTTCGCGACACGCGACCAGAGGCGGCCGGGACGCGCAGGGTTTTCCCCGTCGCGGGTGCGGCGGGCTATCGCGCGTACGAACGGGAGAGGCGGAAACCACCCCAGCTGAATGTCAGCGAGGGTATCCCCAGGCCGCGGCTCGCCACCGCCTCGTGCCTGATTGCGCAGGCGAATCCGGCATCACGGCATGAGCGCATCTCCCCGGCGGGCGGTCCCGCCGGGTTGTCGACCGGGCTGTACTCGTAGTACCGCCCGTCGAACCAATCCCAGCACCATTCGTAGACGTTCCCGCTGATATCGTAAACGCCGAGCTCGTTCGGGGCGAAGCTACCCACGGGGGACGATCGTGCGTACCCGTCGTCGTAGCCCTTCCAGTAGTTTTTGATCTCCCACTCGCGGTTTGCCGCCTCATCCCTCGTGTTACCGGCCGGACGGTCGTCGATGTACGGCATGCTGTCTCCCCAGGCGAACTTGATCCGCCTGCCGCGGCTCCGGGCGGCGAATTCCCACTCCGCCTCCGTCGGCAGCCGGTACCCGTTTGCGGAGAAATCGCACCTGACCGAGTCCCCGTTGCCACGATAGCACGGCTCGAGTGCTTCCTTCCCGCTTCGCCAGTTGCAGTACTCCACCGCATCGTACCAGCTCACGCAGACCACGGGGTGCCGGTCATCCTGCTCGTAATACGGATTTTTCCAGTTCGCATCACCTCTCTTCTCGACCTTCTTCCCGATGAATACCGACGCACCGCTGTCCCGCTCGGCCGTCGTCATGTAGCCGGCCGCCTCTACGAACTCCCTGAATTCACCGACCGTCACCTCGCACGCGCCGATCAGGTATGAATCGAGCGTTACCTCGTGAACGGGCAGCTCGTCGTCGTCCCCGCCGCCGACTGTATTTCCCATCTGAAAGGCGCCGCCCTCGACGAACACCATGCCATCGGGAGTCCGGGAACAGGCGACAAACGCCGCCGCGCAGGCGATGAACAGTACCAGTATCTTCATGAATCCATCCCTCTATCCGTTGCGGCAGTGATCGTTCCACTGCACACTATGTATTGAACGGTTCAGACAGTTTGCATTTGCGCGCATAGTCGTAGTTCATCTTGATGCCGAACCGTCACCCTTTCCGCCCGCTGTGCAGGGCGAGTGTGCCGCACATGATATTACGGTACGTGCACTCGCGGAATCCAGCCGTTTCCATCATCCCGCGCAGGATCTCCTGATCGGGGTGCACGCGGACCGAGGAAGCGAGGTATCGGTAACTCTCGTCCTCTCCCGTAACGATCCTCGCGGCCATGGGCACGCAGCGGGAAAGGTAGAAGTCAAGCGCCGCGCGGAGAATCCGGTTCGGCGGCTTCGAGAAATCCAGGACGACGAGCGTGCCGCCGGACCGCAGCACACGCTTTATAACGCGAAGGGCGCCGGGAATGTCGGTGAAGTTCCGGACGCCGAACGAAATCGCCACGCAGTCGAACGTATCATCGGCGAACGGCAGGTGCAACGAATCCGCTCCGACGCGGGACGCGCGAGCGCTTCCATTGCTCAGTGCCAGCCTCCGTCCGGCCACCTCGAGCATCGCCCGGTTGCGGTCGGCACAAACGACGAATCCTTCGTCGCCGGTGATCGCGCCGAACCGGACGGTCATATCGCCCGTCCCACCGGCGAGATCCAGCACCCGGTCGCCCGGGGTGACACCGCTCGCCTCGACCATCGTCCGCTTCGCGATCCGATGCGTCCCCAGCGAGATCAGATCGTTCATGCGATCGTACGTGCCGGCGATCGCCGTGAAGACGCGCTCGACGGCCCGCGCCCTGTCACGGGAAGGCATCTCACCATCTTCATTCTGCGCCGCCGTGTTGTACATCGACACTGCCGGGTAAACGGTACAGGATACAATCCACTTCAAGACGATACGTGCAGCTCTCCGCGGTATGCCACATTCCCTCTTACACGTGTCAACGCGGATCGGTTCCATCCGCCTCGTCGCGCAGGACGCGCGGCGGATCGCACGGTGGACCGTGCTGTGGACGGCGCACCGCTCTACTTCCGCCAGAAAAGCAAAATCAAACTGACGAGAATCGTGAGAACGGCGAACCAGAAGATAAGCGCGAGACGGACAGCCTTCCGGGCCTTCCGTTCCTCCCACCATGTACGGGGCCTGATCCGCCGGGCGAGAAAAGTGACCACACCGGCCAGGTTGACGCACGCGATGTTGGTGACAAGCAGCGCCGTGGCGCGCAGGGCGAGACCCGGCATTCCCGAACCAAGATACAGACCGGCCGTCACGAGCGGCGGCAGGAGGGCAACGGCCACCATGACGCCGATGAGAGCCGTGGGGAGCCCCGTCGTGAACGAAAGGGCACCCGCGACACCGGCGCAGACGGCCAGTATCACATCCGAGATACCGAGATCCGTTCTCGCGGCGAGCTGCGGAGCCGCGGTGTC
>CBFCXB010000175.1:0-5964 GCA_965601905.1 uncultured bacterium
TATTACAACCCGGATCGCAAGCGCGCGCATCTTGCGGGGGTGATGGCTCACGAGCGCTTCAACCTCGTAGAGAGCGATCTGAACGGGTGCGATCTGGCAGGGCTCCTGGGCGGTGCCTCGTGCGTGTTCCACCTGGCCGCGCAGGCAGGAGTGCGGAGAAGCTGGGGGACCGAATTCACCCGATACATCGAGTCGAACATACTCGCGACGCAGAGAATACTCGAGGCGCTCAAGGGACTCGAGTCGGTCAGACTGATTCATTCGAGCTCCAGCTCGGTGTACGGAGAGACCGCCGATCTCCCGATGCGCGAGGAGCACCCGCTCAGGCCGATTTCGCCCTACGGTGCAACGAAGCTCTCCGCCGAACATCTGTGCGAGCTGTACCGCGTCAATTACGGCGTGCGTTACGTCTCTCTTCGGTACTTCACCGTATACGGTCCGCGGCAGCGTCCCGATATGGCCTTCAGCAGGTTCATCACGGCGGCGCTCTCGGGCGATCCAATCGAGGTCTACGGTGACGGCATGCAGACCCGCGATTTCACATACGTATCCGATGCGGTGGAGGCGAATATCCTCGCGTCCCGCCATGAGGGTCCGCCGTACATTTTCAATATCGGAGGCGGCAGCAGGATTTCCATTCTCGACGTTTTGAAGGGCATCGAGCGTGAGCTCGATGCACCGCTCGATGTGCACCACCTGGAGCGGGCGAAGGGGGATGTGACCGACACTTGGGCCGATACGGCGCGGGCGCGGGCTGAAATCGGTTTTAAACCCTCGGTATCCATCGAGGAGGGGCTGCGGAGCGAGATCGGGTGGTATCGGGACTATCTGAAGATCACGTGAGGGAGGTGGCAATCTCTCTTGGGGAATGAACAAAAACATTTCGTGTCGGTGGTCGTGCCGCTCTTCAACGAACGGGAAAGCCTCGAAGAGCTGTACCGGCGCCTCACCGCCGTCCTGCATGAAACGGCGGCGGGGCACGAGCTGATCTTCATGGACGACGGGTCGACCGACGACTCCCTCGGTCTTCTGCTCCGGCTGCGCGAGAGCGATCGCAGGGTCAAGATCATCAGCTTCAATCGTAACTACGGCAAGTCCGCCGCGCTGTCGGAAGGATTCCGGGTGGCCCGGGGTGATGTCGTCGTCACGATCGATGCGGACCTCCAGGACAATCCGGACGAGATACCCGGCCTGATCGAGAAGCTCGATGCAGGGGCGGACCTCGTATCCGGATGGAAGGTGGACCGGCACGATCCGATCACCAAAACCCTCCCCTCAAAGATTTGGAATCTCATCACATCCATGGTGAGCGGCATCAAGATTCACGATTTCAACTGTGGGCTCAAGGCGTACCGGGGTGATGTGGTGAAACGGGTATCGGTCTACGGGGAGCTCCACCGGTTCATTCCGGTTCTCGCCGCGTGGGAAGGGTACCGGATCGCTGAGAAAGAGGTCAGCCACTTCGCGCGGAAACACGGAAAGAGCAAGTACGGCGCGCGGCGTTTCCTCAACGGCATTTTCGATCTCATGACCGTCATGTTCATCACCCGCCGGGCGGCATCGCCGCTTCACTTCTTCGGCCGGCTGGCCATGCTCTTTTGCGCCGTCGGGAGTATCATCACGCTCTACTTCCTCATCCTCTGGATAGCCGGGAGGGGGCTCCACGTGCGTCCGATCATGGTCGGCGGTCTGGTCATGATCGTGATCGCCATACAGATCGGCTCGATGGGCCTGATGGCCGAGCTGTTCTCGTCGAAGACAGAGAGGACCTTCTCGTACCGTGATTACAAGGTCGATGAGTAACGGAGACGGGAAACGGACGCTGAGGACCTGTCTCGTCGGGCCCGCGTACCCATACCGGGGCGGCATCTCACACTACAACACCTGCCTCGCCGAAGAACTGGCGAAGCGGTACGAGGTTCACGTCGTCAACTTCACCCGGCTCTATCCGGAATTCCTCTTTCCCGGAAAGACCCAGTTCGACGAGAGTGAGAGCGCTCTTGTCGTTCCCTCGGAACGCATCGTGGATTCGATGAATCCGTTCACCTGGTTTCGAGCGGGGCTGCGGATCGCCCGTCTCAAGCCGGATATCGTTATCGTACAGTGGTGGCATCCCTACTTTGCGCTGGCCTTGTTCACAATATGTCAAATCGCTCGGCTCAGGGGCGGGGGCAGGATCGTATTCGTGTGTCACAACGTCGTGCCCCACGAACGCTCCTTTGTCGATCGCCTGCTGTCCACCCTTGCGTTCAGCGCCGTGCACGGCTTCGTCGTTCAGTCGAACGAGGACAGGGACAACCTCCGCGCGATGCGCGCACGAGCGCCGGTGGTCGTGCATCCCCATCCAATCTACGATTTCTTCCGGCGTGGTGATATTACGCGGGCGGAGGCGCGGCGGCGTATCGGCGCGGGGGTGGCTCCAACGCTGCTGTTTTTCGGGTACGTGCGTCCCTACAAAGGCCTGCTCCATTTGAGCGCAGCGATGCCCGAGATCAGAAAGCGCACGGGAGCGGAGCTATTCATCGTCGGCGAGTTCTACGAGGACCGCGCCCCCTATGATGCAATGGTGCGGGAGCACGGCCTCGCCGGGAGCGTCCATTTCGTGGACCGGTACGTCGACAACGAGGAGGTCGAAGCGTTCTTCGTGGCGAGCGATCTCGTCGTGTTGCCGTATGTCTCCGCTACGCAGAGCGGCATCGTGCAAATTGCGCTCGCCCTCGACCGGCCGGTTGTTGTTACCGCGGTGGGCGGCCTGCCGGAAGTCGTGACACCCGAAAAAACCGGATTCATCGTACCCCCCGCGGACCCCGAGGCGTTGGCTTCCGTGGTGGTCAGATTCTTCGAGGAAGGGTGGGGGGAGAGGATGGGGCCGCACTTCGCCGAGGAGAGAGAGCGGTTCTCGTGGGGACGGATGGTCGATGCGATAGAGGAACTTGTCGAATCCCTCTAGGGGAGGCGTTCTCATGGCCGGCGACCCGCTGTACGTCATTGTTCTCAACTGGAACGGGGAATCGGTCATCGGTCCGTGTCTCCGGTCGCTCGAACAGGTGGCCGGCGTTCCGCTTCGCATCATCGTTGTGGATAACGCCTCGACCGATGGCTCGGTCGAGATGGTGCGGCGTCGTTTCCCGGGGATCGAGGTTATCGAGAATGAACGCAACCTTCTCTTCGCGGAGGGAAACAACACGGGGATTCGCGCCGCGCTCGCCTCGGGGGGGCGCGAGCTGCTGCTCCTCAACAACGACACGGAGGTGGAGCCGGGATTCGCCGCCCGGATGCGGGAGGCGCTCCACGGCGATTCGCGTGTCGGTATCGTCGGGCCGAAGATACTCTACTTCGACGATCCGCGGAGGATCTGGTACGCTGGAGGCGATTTTTCTCCCGTTCTCGGTGTTCCACGGCACCGCAATATACGACGTATCGACGGCTCATTCTCCGATCAACGCCGCGATACGGGGTACGTCTCCGGGTGCGCCCTGCTCGTACGTCGCGAGGTGATAGAGGATATCGGCATGCTCGATCCGGTCTATACGATGTACTGCGAAGATGTCGATTTCTGCCTCAGGGCGCGCGCGGCGGGATGGCGGTGCGTGTACGAGCCGGAGGCCGTGGTGTGGCACAAGGTCTCTTCGAGCAGCGGCGGGGGGATGACTCCCTACAAGCTCGAGCACCGGATGGTGAGCACGTACCGTCTCTTTGCCCGCTTCAAGCCGTTGTGGTGGCGGATCGCCCTGTTGCCCCTGCATGTGATCGGATTCACGCTTCTCGTACTGGCGCTGCTCGTCGGAGGCCGCTGGCGTCTTGTGGGGGGAGCGCTGCGCGGCGTCATCGGTATCGTTTGTCGCCGCTGATTTCTGTAATGCATGCTCTTTTACGGGTTTACTCGTATTGATGAACATGATAGGCTATCGGAGAACATTCGGGGAGGTGACGGTTGAAGAAAAAGAATGAATCCCGCACGAGGCGGCCTGGCGGGTTCGATCTGATAGAACGCCTCGACGGCGGTGCGCCGTGGAAACGGGGCCTTACACTCGTCGTGTTTCTTGCGGTCGTGCTCTGCGCACTCATGCCGGAGCTCGTATTCCAAAACAAGATATTTCTCGTACCCGACGCCACGGCGTGGGAGAGTTTCGCATCGGTCGGCAGGGTTTCACTCGAGAAGGGGACGTATCCGCTGTGGAATCCGTACCTCTTCTGCGGGATGCCGAGCTATCCGAGCCAGGCGTATACCCCGTATGTATATCCCGGCTCGATCATCACGCATCTCCTGCATACGGTTTTCAAAACCCCCGAGATGATGTGGCTGCTGCTTCACTACTTGATGGCAGGGATCGGCGTCTACCTCCTCTGCCGCAGCCTCGGCGTTCGTCCCTCGATCTCGATACTGGCGGGCACCGTCTTCATGCTCATGCCGAACTATCTTGCCTCCGGCGCGAACGGCCACGGATCGCAGGCGAGTTCGATCGCCTACATGCCGTATGCCCTCTGCTTCGCGCGGAACATCTACCGGGGTCACCGGCGTGTTACAATGGCATCACTTTGTGCGATCGCGCTCGGATTCCAGATGCTCAGGGGGCATATCCAGATCGCCTATTACACATATCTGCTGATCGGCCTGCTGTTCATATTCGAGGCGATACGCTCCCTGAGAAGGGGAGACCGGCGCTCCGTGCTTGTCAACTTCGTCATCACGGCTGTCGTCTGCATCGCGGCCGTCGGTATAGCCGCGGTTCTCGTCATTCCGGTCAGGGATTACGCGGCTCTCTCGATTCGGGGCGGTGGCACCGAGGGCGGACTCGATTACGGGTATGCCACCGGATGGAGCCTCCATCCCAAGGAGATGATTACGTTCGCATTTTCGTGGGCGTACGGATTCGGCAAGGCAACCTACTGGGGCCAGATGCCGTTCACCGATTATCCGAACTACCTCGGTGCCGTCACGGTGGTGTTCTGCCTATGTGCGGTCGCGCTCGTCCGGGACCGGTGGAAATGGTTTCTCGTTATCGCGGCCCTGATTGCGACGGTCGTCGGCTTCGGCAAGTTTTTCCCCATCCTGTACAAGCCGATGTTCGATCTTCTTCCCTTCTTCAATAAGTTTCGTGTTCCCGTGATGATCCTCATCGTGCAGCAGCTTGCGCTCGTCACCCTCATGGGTATGGGGATCGAGGCGTTCGTTCGGCGTATGCGGGACGGAGATCTTCCATCATGGCTCCGGCCCCCTTCGATGAAGTGGATAGTCATCGGCGGGGTGGTCGTGTTGCTGTTGGTCCTTGTCGGTAGCGGTTCGATCACAGACAGCGTGAGCCGGCAGGCCCTGGCATCCGGCAGGGTACGGGGTGATGCGGCGCGCATGGCGGGGGAGGCGTTCACCACGGACCTGATCAAGACGGTCGCCCTCTACACGCTGCTCGCGGCTATCGTTTTCTTCTCCGTGCGGCGGAACATTCTTCCGGGTGTGCTGATTCTCGTGCTGGCCGTTATTGCCGCCTTCGACCTGTTCGTCGTGGCAGGTCCGATCTTCCATCCCGAGCAGGGCTGGAAGGCCGAAGGGTATCGCATCATCCGCTCGGTGGAGGCACGGGAGAATTACAAGAAACCCGACGAGGTTATCAATTTCCTGAAAACCGACGATTCCTACTTCCGCGTTTTCCCGGCGCCCGCATCACCGCTCGGCAGGTGGTCGCACAGCACACCCCCCTTCAGCGATAACCGTTTCATGATATCCGGAATATTTTCCCTCGGCGGCTACCATGCGGCGAAGCTCCGGAATTACCAGGATATCATGGACACGATGTTCGGCAGCTTCAACAAGGGAATCATCCCGCTTAATATCCTCTGCATGCTGAATGCGAAATACATACTCGCAACGGCGCCCCTGCTCAAGGAAAGCCGGCTCTTTCACCTCGTCTGGCAGCAGGGACACACGCACGTATACGAGAACACCAAGGTCTGTCCGCGGGTGTT
>CBFCXB010000176.1:0-5960 GCA_965601905.1 uncultured bacterium
TCGGGGACCGCGGCGGCGCTCTGCGATGTATCGACAGAGCGAACGAGCTGACACGGAACGGAGGCGCCCTCGAAGTTATACGATCGTCGATCTACGCGCACTGGATCGCCGGTGAATGGGACGAGGCGATCGAGTACATGAAGCGTTATCTGGAGCTCGAGCCGCATGATATTCAGATGCGCGAAAAGCTCGGATATGTTCTCTCCCGGTATAAAAACAAGCTCGGCGAGGCAATCGCATCATTCGAGGATATCATTTCACGTGACCCGCACAACCTCTCCGGACGCCTCGGTACGGTATGCAATTACCTCGGCAAGGCATATCTGTTCAGTGGGCAGTTCGATAGGGCCATGGATGCCTACAACCGGTACGAGGCGCTCTGTCCCGATAAGCCGGATCCCCTGAACAGTCAAGCGAATGCGCTTTGTTTCGCCGGCAGGTACGATGAAGCCATCTCCCGGCATCAGCAGGTAATACAGAAATATCCGAAATACTACATGGGTCACAGGGATCTCGGTCTCACCTATCAGGAAGTCGGCAAGTGCAGAAAGGCCGGCAACGCCTTCAGGCGCTATATCAGCACGGCTCCGAAGGAATCGATTCCTCCTGGACACGTGCTCCTCGGCAAGCTTCACCTGCTGAACGGAAACGCATCGGAGGCCCTCCGCGAAGCCGACGCCGCCCTGGCGCTCGATTCCCTCTCGCTCGAGGCGCGTTGCCTGAAGGGATGCGTCGCCATCAGGCTCCTGCACGACACGGAGGCGGCGAAGAACGAATTGCTCGCGATGGAGGACCTTCTCGACTCCGTCGATCTTATCGAGGATATCCATCACTACCATTATTTACACGGATTGATACTTCTCGCGGAGCACCGGTTCGAAGAAGGGCTCGCAGTATTTCGCAATGAGATCGAATCCGCACCGCGCAACTTTTCGATCTTTATCCGTAAGGAGTTCGTTCGCGGCTGCATCGAGGCGGATCGAATGAAGGAGGCGATCCGGGAAGCGTCGGATCTGCTCGCGCTCAATCCCCACGATGGAGAACTACATTATCTCACCGGTCTCGGCTGCCGCGCAACGGGCGCGGACCGGGACGCAACACAACATTTCATGCACGCAATGCAGACTTGGCGGGAAGCCGATCCCGACTTTCTCCCGTTGCTGCAGCTCATATCTCAATCAGGGGAATTGTAATTCGATGTGCGGCCCGCTTCGGCGCGGCCGTAGTAGCATTCCAAAACGAGGAGGTTGATATGGCTGATCCAATCAAATGCTACAAGTTCACCGATACCGATGTTGAAAAGCAAAAGCAGATGGCGTGGCAAATACCCACGAAATGGCTTCTATCACAGGTTGTGAACTGCTACATGGAAGGCAAGGAAGAAATCGTTTTTGCCGTTATCGAAAATCGACTGTACATGAAGGGTATACGTCAAACGAACGAGGAAAACCTCGTGCTGCCCGCCGAGGTATGGTTCGAGGAATTTCCTCCCTGGCCGTGATCGCCAGGTGCAAAGCGGTTCGAACCGCGAGGGAACCGGGACATCTTTCCATCCGACGAGCCCCCCGGAATGCGCCGGATCCGACGCTGGCCGGGGGGCTCGCAGCGCTCAAACTTGGATCAGCACCTCCCCTTAGAACGGATCGGGCGCCTCCAGTTCCTCGAGGATCGTTACATATATCACGATGCAGGCCTTCCAGGTAAACTCGATCGGATCGGCCGCGCTCGGTTGTGTCGGCCCGACATTACCGTTGTGAACGGCGATGCGAAGCACCGGCTTGCCGTCGGCCAGATAATCATCGAGCGCATTGTTGAGCAGCGTAACACCCGGCGCCTCGAGAGGAGCGATGACGTAGTCGCCCATTGCGGCGGTGACCGACTGACTCGTGTAGTTTAGGAGGGTAGCCGGGCCGTCCGTGATGTCCATGCGCTCAACATCGATGTAGCCTGATATCACCCAGTCATGTACATGGTCGAATTCAGTGACGATGTAGGTAGCGCTCACGACCCGTGCAGAATGTATCTTTTCCCGTGAGTATCCGTTGTCAGAGAGTATCGCATCGATCTCCGCGGCGTAATCGATGACGGCCGGGGTCACGAAATTCGCAGACTCGTGGTATTCTTCCAGTACTTCACAAGTACGGTCCGTAATTACGAGCTCTATTACCTTTTCTTCCATTATGCAGTTGTTCGAAACGCTCACGGTGCAGAGAAGCATCGCCAGCGCAACGAGGCTGATGTATCTTTTCATATCGATCACTCTCCTTACACATCGGCATTCAGATACCGAATCCGAATCCGATCCCCAATCCGAATGAAAAACTGCTCTGGCTGGCTATGTTGTACTCTCCGAATGCGTGGACGTAAACGAGGTCAATCATCATACCGATCGTCCAGTGCGCCGTCTTCGTTGGGTCGAAATCGATCTCGATCTTCTCCTCGGAGCCAAACGTCTCGCTCACGTACGATACATCCATGGACGATGTATCGTAGGAAAGTCCCGTGTATGGTACAAATACGGCGAAACGTTTGCTCGCCTGAACACCGATAGTGAATGCCTTCACCGAGATCAGGTCGTCGCCCTCCTCGTTCTCGCCGAGATGGAACTTCTGCCAGAAAAATCCAGCGGCGATATCCACGGGAAAGACCGGACCGAAATACTGGGACACATTGTGACGAAGACCGAAACCGAATAGTCCGAGATCGCCGAGCTCAACGTCCCCGGTGTTGATCGAAAAGTACCGGATCACGGCCTCGGTGCCGAGCACCGAACCGATACGCAGCTGCGGTACAGCGATAGCGAATGAGTTGAGGTCGAATCCTCCTGGAAATGCGTAACTTGTTCCCCCATCTCCCGTTACAACCTTCGCTTCACCCGGACCCACGACGGTCGGCGCTTCAATGTACTGCTGAGGGGAAAAATCCCCCTCGGTCACCGCTTTGAACGTGCGGTCGTCATCGGAGAACATGACGCCCATGATCGGAAACTCGAGCTTGAATTGAAAACCGATTTTCGCAATCTCGGCCGAGTGGAACAGGCTGGCGTTCAGATCTGCTCCAAACGCATCGGCCAAAGGCTGCAGGTACCCGGTGGCATTCGCACCGGTGTACACCGAGAGCTGATCCTCGATCTGGGCCGATGTCGTCACGGCGCAGAGAAGCATCAACACGATGCAGCCTACTCCCTTGTACAGTGCTTGCACATGCATACGATCCTCCTTGTTGATGGAGCATCTTACCAGATTGCACAGCAATGGCGCAATTAAAAATCGTTATTATTTTGCGAAAGAAGCGTCCAGGGTGTCTTTGACCCGGCACGTATTTTTATACGCCTGTTGCCTAGTCTTGCTCCTGCTCGATCACCGTTTGCAGTGGGAGTCTCCGTGCGTAGATGCCACCGGCGCCGGGACGCATGTCGGTCCAGGTGAAAATCACGCCGCGCGTGCCATCCGAAACGGCCTCCGATAGCACCTGATCGCCCGTAGCGACAATAGCCGGTTCCCCTTTTTCTCGCCACATGGGCATTCCCTCCGCATCGATTCTCTGTCCGCATATTTCAGGTAGCACCGACACCCGGACTCATTCCGACTTCTGTTTTTCGGCGCCTCCACCCGTATGACCCAAAATCCCGTATCTATCGATTCTCTCCGCGTATATATCCGCCGTGTAATCATCCTTGCGAAGGTCCAGCCATACGACGATCACGCCTCCCGCCGCATCCGAAACGATACGCGGCTTCTGCCTGCTCCCCAAAGACAGACTCACAGCGACGCTCCCTTCCGCCGATTCGACATATATCTTCATAATCGCATTTCGGTTGAGAGCCGGTCGTTTCGAGTCTACCCTTCCAGGGAAAAATCGTCCATAATCTATTTCATGAAATGGAAGTATGATCTGGCGTGAAGAAACGGGGGCTACTTCGCGAGAAAGCAAATCGATTTTTGCTGTTCCACCACTCTGTCGTAGACCGTCTCGACAATTCTATACAGGCAGATCGCATGGTCGGCGGACTTCTCCGCGAGATCGATCTGTTTTTCCTCAAGCTCTCCGGAATTGCAATCCTTCAGCAACACGACTCTAGGGCGATGCATGAGCCGTGGATTTCGGTTCTGCCCCACGACGACCGCCACCTCACCGCTGCTCAGCCTGACGACGGTACCGTTCGGATAGATACCCATGGCCTTGATAAAGACTTTGACGAGCAGGGAGTCGAAGACGGACCCGCATTTATCGAGTATGAACATGAGAGCCCTGTCCGGCGTAAGCGGATCCCGGTTGTATACCCTGGTCGTTGTCATTGCATCGTAGTAATCGGCGATGGTGACAATGCGCGGAAAGAGCGGCACGTCCCATCCCCCCGGCCTCTGCGGATAACCGTTCATGTTGTACTGGATGTGATGCTGGAGCGAGACAAAGAGCGCATCGGATATCTCGCGCAATGATTTGATCCTGGAAAGCTCCTTGACGCCGAACATGGTGTGGTACTTCATCAACTGCCATTCCTGGGGCGACAGCTTCCCAGGCTTGTTGATTATCGAACGGGGAATATGCATTTTACCGATGTCGTGCAGCAATGCCGCGACGCCGAGCCGGGCGACCTCACCCTTGTGTAGATGAAGACGCTCCCCCATTAACATCGAGAGAATGCATACATTGACCGAATGGGTGAACGTGTACTCATCGAAATTCTTGATATTCGTCAAGCCAACCAGGATCGAGTTATCAACCTGCAGGATATCAAATATCTGCTGTACCAGCCGTTCCGCTTTCCGAACCTGGACGACCCGTTTCTGCTCGATCGACTTGAGAACCTCTCCAACGAAAAGAACCGCCCTGAAAAATACCCTGTTACTTTCATCGCGGATCTCGCGTTTCTCGATCGCTGAGCTTCTCAAACTTCGATCCCGTTCAATCCACTCCACAAGCTCGACATGCTCTATTCCCGCGGTGCCGATTCTGTGCACGAGCTCATTGAATTCATCGTCGGAGGATGTTTCACTGAAAAACAGCTTCAGAAACGTACCGAGCTCGTGAGCGGTGAGATCCGATAAGAAATTAATCTGTTCGACCTTTTTCGATTTCATGTTTTCAACGAGGTACAGCACAAGGCCGAAATTCATCGCATCGACCGCGATCCGCACGTCATTGATATAGAGGAATTCATTCATCGCGCGCACACGGAGCTTGCCCTCGGTCTCCATGAATCCCTGCAACAGATGCATGAGGGGCACCATGACGTTTTGGGTGGCCTGGTTATTCAAATCGTGCACCTGTACCGTCTTGCTGGCGCTGAATAGATACCGTATAAACAACTGGCCCCACTTGTTGACACGCGCCGCCGATTCGGCTTCGTCGCTGTCGAGAATGACAAGCGTGTCACTGACGGCCGTATCACTGTTATGACTAGTATCCTGCTTACGACTATCCATCGTGTCGCTCTTTTTCCGGACTGTCTGCCCCATCGTTGCCTTCGGATCGCTCTGCCCGATCCTCTACAGCCTGCCGCGCCATCTTTCGCACCATTTCATCGGAGTCCCGTGTCAGTTTTTCCAGCAGACCGGACGCTTCGGAACCGTTGATATGCTCCAGTGCTCGAATCGCCAGAATCTTTTTGCGTTTGCTCGATTTCTTTTTGCCGACAAGAAGTATGCTGCGTTCCCGAACCATGCCGACGATCTGCGGCAACACACGTTCCCCCGCCAGCTTTCCGACCGTCCTGAATATCCGTTCCTGCTCATCCATGTTCTTCAGCTCGAGATCCTCTTCGAACGCGAACTCCATGACCTTGTTTGTTATGACTGAATTTTCGATGTTTTCGACGGTCTTTAATGTTTTCATGCGAATCTGCTTGTCCTAATCATCGAGGAGTTTCACGAGGAGTTGGACCGCCTCGTGTGAGGCTATAGTCCCGAGCAACTCCATCAGCTCTTCCTTCACACTGATATCGGGATAATAAATGA
>CBFCXB010000177.1:0-5941 GCA_965601905.1 uncultured bacterium
AGGCCGAGGCGACCGAGAGTACGATAACCCTGAGCGCCGCCAGCCCGAATACGTAGATCGAGAAGAGCGTCACCGGCGCCAGCGCGTAGATGACGAGCCTCATGATGCCGCCGACCGTCTGACCCTCGTGCAGGTGCGGCGAGGAGCTGACGAGAAAACGCGGACCAACCTCGGGCTTTTTCTCTTCTTTCTTATCTACTTTATTCTCTTCCACGATAATCTTTCCGGTGGCCGGGCGCCTCACCCGGCCGGGCACCTCACCCGGCTTTCTTCGCTTTCTTTCTCACTTCCAGCTTGGCGCGGCGGAAATGGTGCACGAGCGGCCTGCGCGACGGACAGACATAGGCGCAGCAGCCGCACTCGATGCAGTCGAGGATGTTGAACTCCGCCGTCTCATCGAACGCCATCCGTTCGGCGAAAATGCTGAGCGCGGAAGGGTTGAGACGCATCGGGCAGACGGTAACGCACCTGCCGCACCGTATGCAGGGATCGCTCACGTACTGCGGTATCTCGTCGCGGCGCAGGAACACGACGCCGCTCGTACCCTTCGTGACCGCGGCCCCCAGCGAGTACTGGGCGACTCCCATCATGGGACCGCCGCTGATCACCTTGCCCGTATCCTCGCTGATGCCCCCGCAGAACAGGGCGAGATCCTCGAACGGCGTACCAATACGCGCCAGGACGTTCTTCGGCTCGGCGATCGCAGCGCCCGTGACGGTTACGACGCGACGGATGAGTGGCCGAGCGAACCGAACCGCATCATAGGCCGCGAAGCAGGTTCCCACGTTCTGCACCAGGACACCGACGTCCATCGGCAGCCCCCCCGCCGGCACCTTCCGGCGGGTGATCGAGTAGATCAGCTGCTTCTCGGCGCCCTGGGGGTAGAGAACATCGACGGCGGCGACACTGAATCCTTTCCGGTCGGCGATGCACCCGCGCATCGCATGAATCGCATCCGGTTTATTCTTCTCGATACTCACGACGACTCGCTCGACGCCGAGAACCCGCGCGAAGAGCGCCGCCCCTTCGATAATCTCTTGCGTATGCTCGACCATCAACCGGTGGTCGGCCGTGAGGAACGGCTCGCACTCCGCGCCGTTCACGATTAAAATATTTATTTTCTTGTTCTCGGGAGGTGAGAGTTTTACGTGGGTGGGGAATGTAGCACCACCCATCCCAACGAGCCCACCTCCGTGAATGAGATTTTTGATCTCGTCCGGTCCGAGCGAGCCGATGTTCCGTTCGAAGTTGCATCCCTCGGCCCACGCGTCCTTGCCGTCCGGTTCGATCACCGCGGCGGGCATATCGGCGCCGACGGGGTGCGGAAACATGTCGATCGACTTCACCGTCCCCGATGTGGGCGCATGGACGGGCGCCGATACGAACGCCTTCGCCTCCGCGATCACCTGTCCCTTTTGTACCGTATCACCCTTTTTGACAAGGGGTTCCGGCGGAGCCCCGAGGTTCTGGGCAAAATAGGCGACGAGCCGCTCGGGCAGGGGCATCTCCTCTATCGCCTTGAAGCTGGCGAGTTCCTTGTGGTACGCGGGGTGCACCCCCCCGGCGAACGCTCCGTGCGCCATTACTCCTCACCCCCCGCCGCCCGCCGTAGAGCCGGGGCGCGGGCCCCCCTCACATGCAATGTATTCATCGGGCATACCTCGGCCACAGCCGCCGGAATCTCGGCATCGTAATTCACCACGGCCAGGTTATCCTCCATGACGAGTGCTCCCTCGGGGACCTCCTTGACACAGCGCTGGCAGCCGATGCACCCCACCTGGCAGTACTTGCGAACCTTGCCGCCCTTGTCGTGGGAGGAACAGAGAATGTGAACCGTCCTCTCGTAGGGAACCATCTTGATGATCCCCTTGGGGCACGCGCCGACACACTTGGTACACCCCGTGCACTTTTCCGGATCGACGCGCGCGAGACCACTCGGCAGCATATCGATCGCTCCGAAGGGGCATATGCCGGCACAGGTCTCGAGGCCGAGGCACCCGTACGGGCACGCCTTGTCCCCACCGAACAGCAACGCCGCCGATGCGCAATCGTACACGCCGTTGTAGAAGAAACGCTTCCGGGCGACCTGGTCGCCGCCGTTGCAGAGCACCAGCGCGACACGTCTCGCGCCGCCTCCCTCGTACTCCTGTCCCATGATCCGGGCCACCATATGCGCGACGGCCGCACCGCCGACCGGGCAGGTGTCGACATCTGCCCTCCCCTCGGCGATGCGGCGCGCCAGCTCGGAGCAGCCGGGGAGCCCGCAGGCGCCGCAATTGGCGCCGGGGAGCGCCTCCTCGATCTCCTCCACCTTGGGATCGACCTTCACGGCGAAGGCGCGCGCCGCTACGGCGAGCCCGAAGCTGGCGATGAGCGCGAGAGCGGCGAGTGCGATGATGGCGGTCAGCAGCGACATCCTTTTTAGATCTTCACGAGGCCCGTGAATCCCATAAAGGCCAGCGAAAGGAGCCCGGCCGTAATCAGGGCGATCGCGGTGCCGCGAAGCGGCAGCGGCGTATCACACAGATCGATCCGCTCCCTCAGGCCCGAGAACAGGATCATTGCAAGCCCGAATCCGAGCGCCGCCCCGAAACCGAACACCGTCGTCTCGAGCAGCGAATAACCTTTCTGTATATTCAACACCGCTACGCCGAGCACGGCGCAATTCGTCGTGATGAGCGGAAGGTAGATCCCGAGCGCCTTGTAGAGGGCCGGACTCAATTTCTGGAGCGCGAGCTCGACGAGCTGCACGAGAGACGCAATGACGAGAATAAATGTCACGGTCTGAAGATACACGAGATTGAACGGAATCAGGACAAACCGGTACACAAGCCACGTGGCCACCGACGCCATCGTCATGACGAATACCACCGCGCCGCTCATCCCCGCCGCTGTCTTGAACCGGCGGGATACGCCGAGAAACGGGCAGAGCCCGAGGAATCGCAGCAAAACGTAGTTATTGACCAGAACGGCGCTGATAATGATGACAAGAAGTTTTCCCATTGGCCCTCGCCCGGTCACCTATCCATTACGCTGTCAATACATTCCGAACTCACCGATAACGGGAAAAATCGGGGGAAATGTAATACAGGCCCCAACAAAAATCAAGCTCATTCACCCGATTTATTATGATAATCCGCCGCTTTCACCATGATACGGACCGTGCGGGAGGCGACCGCCGCATTCCCCGGCACCCCCAGCGGGGTCACCCCGCACCTGCCGTCATACGGCCGGGGGCAAGAAAAGGCTTGGCCGTTGACTTGTTTGATGGTAAATATTACATTCGCACTGGGTAGTTTATCATGAGCAACCATCTTCTTACTATTGCCGTAGAGGAACAACAGGCCAATTATATGAACTGCACAGTATTCGATTACCAATCTCTCGACAGGCCGGCTTGGGAGAAACTCTCGCGATACGGTTCGTTTTTTCATACACACCGGTGGATGAGGATCTGCATCGATGGTCTCACCCCCCATGTCGATGGCATCTTTATATGCGGATTCGAAAACGGGGCTCTCGTGGCCGGTATGCCGGCAATCGTAACGAAGCACTTCGGACTGAGCTCATTCTACGCCATGCCGTACGGAACGTACGGTGAGACCGTATTCGATCCCTCCCTCGAAGCCGATCGGCGCGCGGAGTTTTACCGTTTCCTCATCGACTACCTGAAAACACAGAGGTTCTCGAGAGTAGCGATCACCGACTTCGATGGGACGCTCCACGGCATTACCACAAATCAGCTGAAGTGTGAGCGGTGCTTCACCCACATCATCTCCCTCAACGGGAACGAGGAGCACAATCCGCCCGACAAGAAGGTAAACGGACACATCCGCGCCGGCCAGCGGGCGGAGACCAACATCACGCGCCTTACGAGCCAGGAACAACTGGAGGAGTTCTACTCGCTGTACGAGCTGACCGAGCGGCGGCACGGCCGCAGGCGGCCGCTCTACCGCAAGGAATTCTTTGCGAGCATCCTGCGGCACATCGGGGATTCGGAGACACTATACTGGAATTGCCTGATCTCGGAAGGCGCGATGATCGGCTCCTGCATCAATTTCATCTTCAACGGGTCCCTCTTCAACTGGCAGACGGTGTCGGACTACGAAAGCAGGCGCCTCAAGCCGAACCACGTGCTGCTGGCCGACGCGATCCGGCGGGGCGTGGAAGCGGGGGTGAAACAGGTCAATCTCGGGGCATCGCCGCACGACGCCCAGGGACTCATCGACTACAAGGAACGCTGGGGAGGCATACGTGTCGACTACGATTGTTACTGCTACAACTCCTGGATACGCCGCCTGCTGAAACGCTAGCACTTATTCACAGTCCACGGAACATCTCGTCGTGAAGAAATCGATCCGGCCGCTCGAGCGCCCGCCGAACCGCCGCGAGGAGCCGGTCCCTGTCCTTCATGAGCGTCCCCGCCAGGGGGAGGTAGTTGGAGGCGTGGTTGCTGCGGAAAATGCACCGATCCACATCGAGATGCTCGATCAGCCGGCCGAGCTCGACGCAGGTATCGAACGGGGTGTTGAACGAGAAGCCGGGCGGCATTCGAAGGGCGTAGGACTCCTCATGCGGGCCGGGCATCAGCGTCAGCGCCGACAGGTACCGCGGCTTGACGATGTTTATGAGCCGGGCCGTTGCCGTCGCGTGACGTTCCGATCCGGATCTGCCGGCAAGTCCCAGTATCACGGTGACGGAGAGCTTCATCCCCGCCTCATGCGCCCGCCGGCACCCTTCGACCATCTCCGCGGGCGTGGCGCCCTTCTTGATTCGCCCGAGAAGCTCCGGATCGCCCGTCTCGATTCCGTAGTAGAGGATCGAGAGTCCCCTCTCCCGGAGGCGCCGGAGCCCGCTGGCCGACAGAGCGAGGAGGTTCTGCGGCGTCGCGTAGGCGGTGACCCTCTGAAGGCGGGGGAATGAATGCCCGAGATACTCGAGTATACGTTCGAGAGCTCCGGCGGAGAGCACGAGCGCATCCCCGTCTGCGAGAAAGATCCGCCGCGTCCCGGGCCAGAGTCGCGACGCTTCGTCGATCTCCGCGCGCACCTCATCCCACGGTCTCGCCCTGAAGCGTTTTCCCTTGTACATGTAACAAAAACGGCACATATTGTGGGAGCAGCCGATCGTCACCTGAAGAATCAGGGAACGTGCTTCACTGGGCGGGCGGTAAACCGGTTCGTCGTAATGCACTATCGTTTCGATGTACCGGTGTTCGACATATCAGTCCGGGGATCTTTTCCACCGAACGGGACGTGTACAGCCGGTGACGTATCCAATACGCGCTAGAGTTGCGTGCCATGGAGTATACCGGCGCCGCGTCCGTACGGCAACGAAGAAGTTTGCGGAAAGCGCGCATTCGGATTCCTGCCATTAGCTTGTGAATGACCTCGGGAGAATGCCCCGGATTGAACACGGTTTCTTTCACGCGCCATCGCCCGCGGATATTTTGATATATTATATAATAACTCTTTACATAAATTTTGGTTTAATGATATGGTGGCGTCGAAAGGTGAATTGTATACTCCATACCGGCATATTCTAAATATGCGCAACGAGCGCATCAACAGGAAAGGGGTTGAACATGCAGCGAATCCAGAAAAACCGAATAGGTTATGCAGGCATGATATTCGTGCAATCTCTGCTGCTTCGTGAGGGGATAACGTGCGATGCGGCCGAGGGGGCGATCGACCTCGAGGTACAGCTGACCAAGCCGAAGCGGAAATTCAGCGTTCTCGTCGTCACCAATTTAAGACCGAAGAAGGCGGGGGGCAAAGGCAAGGAAGCCCTCGACTGGTGGATACCGGCAAAGAGCGAGGCGGACTTCATCGCATGCGTCGACCTCAGCACCCTGCGTGTATGGTTGTTCAGCGCGGCGGAAATCTCCAAGTTCGCCCAGCAACGTTCGAAAAATAAATTGCACTTTTACATGTATACCGAC
>CBFCXB010000178.1:0-5940 GCA_965601905.1 uncultured bacterium
ATCAGGGGGGGAAAGGCCAGCGAGCCGGTGAGCGAGATGACAATGAGCGGCAACATTCTGAACCTGCTGAGTGGAATCAGGGAGGTCGCAAGCGATCTCGTCTTTATCGGGCCGGTCGGCTCCCCCACCGTAGTCGTCGAGGATATCAGTGTAAGCGGAACATGAGGAAAGATACGTGCACCCTATTCTGATCGAGCTGGGAAAGCTGAAAATATACTCGTACGGATTCATGCTCGCACTGAGTTTTTTCGTGGGTATTCAGGCCGCGGCAAGGCGTGCCGAGAGAGGCGGTGTCAGGCGTGAAACGATCTACGATCTCAGTATCATCCTGATCCTCTGCGCCGTTCTCGGCTCGCGGGGCCTCTACATCCTCACGCACCGCGATCATTTCCATTCCATTCTTGACATCATCGCCCTGTGGCAGGGGGGCGCTACCTACTACGGAGGGCTCATTCTGGCCCTAACGGGCGCCATCGTCTATCTCAGACGGGTGCGGGTTCCCTTCTTCACCGTCGCGGACATCTGCTCACCGTCGATCGCGCTGGGTATCTTCCTGACCCGGATAGGATGCTTTCTGAGCGGCTGCTGCTTCGGCAAGCCGACGCCGGGCCCGCTGGGGATCGTTTTCCCCGGGGGGTGCCCCGCCGGATACACGTACCCGGGCGAGGCAATTCATCCCACCCAGCTCTATGCCTCTCTCTACGGCCTCATCATCGTTCTCGTGCTTCTCGCCGTCGAGAAAAAGAAATTTTTCGAGGGGTACACGTTCGGTTTCCTTTGCATGCTGTACGGGATCGCCCGATTCGCCATCGATTTCTTCCGCTCCTACGAGAAATCGGCGGTGATCGGGGGCGTGCTGACCATCAATCAGGTTCTCAGCCTCGGATTGATAGGGGCAGGGCTGTTCCTGTTCTTGTTCTTGCCGCGCGGGACACGTTCCGCCGGCGGTGTGCATTCGTAATATCGATTTTCGCTCTACGTGGATCGTGACCCTCCAGCGCGATCGTGTCGGGGGTGGTGGTGTGGTTCTGGATGGATTCGTTGCTTTTCTTCTCGACCAGGTATTCCCCGAACATTGTATCATCTGTGGCGCGCCGACAGCGCCACGGCCGCCCATACCGTCACTGACACTCTCCCCGCGCTGGCCCGAAGGGGCGCTCGGATTTTTCGGGACCGGTTTCTCGGTGCGTCTCTTCCCCGGGATACGTGTGACGGCACGGATTCTCTGAACGGATTGCTGGCTGGGGATGGAACCGGCGCGGCCGGCAGCATGTCGGGGAGGAAGGAAAAGTGGCGAAGGGGAGGACGGCCCCGCGCGCCGTCGGCAGGAGCTTGGCGATGAATATTCCATTCCTCTCATCGCTCCCTTTCTCACGAACGATTCCCTTCTCGAGGTGGTGCGCTATCTCAAGTTTTCGGGAGGAATTCGCGCCGTCCAGCCCCTCTCGTGGTGGATGGCGTTCGCCCTCCGCCGGTATCTCTCGTCGGTGCGCGCGACGAACGGGAGCGATACAATCGTCACGGCGGTACCGCTCCATCCGGCACGAATGCGCAGGCGGGGATACAACCAGGCCGCGCTGCTCGGTGCGCACGTGGCGAGGCGTCTCGGGCTGGCATTCAGCGAGCATCTGATCGTTCGAACGAGAAACACACCGTTCCAGTCGCACCTGCCACAGGAGAGGCGGGCGATGAACGTGCGTGATGTCTTCAAGCTATGCCGCGGCACGCCCATCGGCGGTATGAGGGTCGTGCTCGTCGATGATCTGGTGACGACCGGTGAGACGGTCGCATCCTGCGCGCGCGCTCTCTTCGGGGGCGGCCCGGCCTCCGTCGCCGTTCTCTCGGCGGGACGCGTGGCGGGTGCTCGTCCGGGCCTCGGCATCGAGCCCGGCGCGCCGGGGCTGGTGCCGTGATCCGGGGAGTTATGCGTCGGTCCGCGCCGACCGGTTCCGCCCACTATGTTCCGCCCACTATGTTTTATATTGCATATTTACATGTTGGTTGTTATGGTAGTATTCCTTTTTGTGATACGTGCTCGGGCGGCGATGCCGTCGAGCCTGCGCGAAAGCGCAAGTTATTATTAATAAGCTAGTTCGGTTGGTGATGGAGGTGTGGCGATACTGAAAAGACATGGAAAGGAGGGATGGATGTGCTGGTAACGAACAAGGAACTTCTCGATGCGGCAAAAGCCGGTGGATACGCGGTCGGTCACTTCAATATCAACAATATGGAGTTTGTGCAGGCGATCACCGGCGCCGCCGACGAGCTGCGTAGTCCCGCCATCCTGGCGGTATCGCAGGGGGCGATCAAGTATGCGGGCTTCGAAAACCTCGTTTCCCTCGTCACGGTGGCCGCCGAGAAGGTATCGGTGCCGATCTCGCTCCATCTCGATCACGGCACGGACAGGGGAATTATCGAACAGTGCATAACGGGTGGATTCACATCGGTGATGATAGACGGTTCCCATCTGCCGTTCGCGGAGAACATTGCCATCACGCGGGAGGTCGTTGAAAAGGCGCGCCCCGGAGGCGTTTCAGTGGAAGGCGAGTTGGGGCGGCTCGCCGGCGTCGAGGATCAAATCTCCGTTGCGGACAAGGACGCACTCTTCACCGATTCCGCCGAGGCCGAGGAGTTTGTCGCGAAGACCGGCGTCGATGCTCTCGCCATAGCGATCGGCACCTCGCACGGGGCGTACAAGTTCAAGGGGGAGCCGAGGCTCGCCCTTCGCCGGCTCGGTGAGATCAATAAGCGGGTCTCAGTCCCCCTCGTGTTGCACGGGGCATCGGGCGTCAACCAGGAACACGTGAAGCTGGCCAATGATTATGGGGCGGCGCTCACGGGAACGCGCGGAGTGCCGGACGAGTCAATCAGGGAAGCGATCAAGCGGGGCATCTGCAAGGTCAATATCGATACCGACATGCGGATCGCCTTCGCCGCCTTTATGCGCAGGACGCTTGCCGAGTACCCAGAGGTATTTGATCCGCGCAAGATACTAGCTCCGGCACGCGACGCCGTGGCTGAGGTCGTGCGTTTCAAGATAGAGCTGTTCGGAAGCAAGAACAAGGCGTAGCAGGATCGTAGTCGGTTGATTCGAGAGCAAGGAGGTCAGTCGGTATGGCAATCAGGGTGGCGATCAACGGGTTCGGCAGGATAGGGAGGCTCGTTTTCCGCGGGCTGATGCAGGACAAGCAATTCACCATTACCGCGATCAATGATATAACGAATGCGAAAACGCTTGCCCACCTATTGAAGTACGATTCCGTCCATGGCATGTTTCCCGGTACGGTCTCGGTTGACCGCAGCGTCGATCTCGTCGTGAACGGTAAAAAGATCAAGGTGCTCACCGAGCGCGATCCTGGAGCACTCCCCTGGAGCGCGATGAAGGTCGATGTGGTCGTCGAGTCGACCGGTCTTTTCCGCAAGCGCAAGGACGCCACGTTGCACCTCGGCGCGGGAGCCCGAAAGGTTATTATATCCGCGCCATCTCCCGATCCCGATATCATGATCGTTATGGGGGTCAATCACAACGAGTACCGGAAAAACAGACACCATATCATATCGACGGCATCGTGCACGACGAACTGCCTGGCACCTGTCGTAAAGGTGCTCCATGACGCGTTCGGCGTCGCCAACGGCCTGATGACGACCATTCACGCGTACACGAGTGATCAACGGATTCTCGACTGCCCGCACAAGGACCTGCGTAGGGCGCGCGCTGCGGCCGTATCGATGATTCCGACGACGACGGGCGCCGCCTCCGCCGTCGGTGTCGTCATGCCGGATATGAAGGGCAAGTTGAATGGAATTGCCGTCCGTGTTCCCACTGTGGACGGTTCCATCGTCGATCTCGTGCTCACGCTCAAGAAGAATGCAACCGTCGAGGCGGTCAACGCGTCTGTCAAGAAGGCGGCGTGCGGATCGATGAAGGGTATCATCGAGTTCTGCGAGGATCCGATCGTCTCGTGCGACATCATCGGCAATACCCATTCATCAATCTTTGACAGTCTCTCGACGATGAGCATTACTCCTCGCGTGTTCAAGATTCTCTCCTGGTACGATAACGAGTACGGCTATGCGATGAGGATGGTCGATATGATGAGGCTGGTGGCGAAGTAGGCGTACTTCAGGGTGCCTGCAGGGAGGTAGTGCGTTGATGAAAAAGACATTGAGGGACGTGGACCTCGCCGGCCGAAGAGTGCTGATGCGTGTTGATTTCAATGTGCCGCTCTCCAAGGACGGTGATGTGGCCGATGATACGAGAATACGGGCGGCGCTGCCAAGCATCCGGTACGCGGCGGAGCAAGGTGCGTCGATCGTTCTGATGTCCCATCTCGGGAGGCCGAAGGGGAACATCGATCCGGCCCTGAGCCTGAAGGTCGTCGCTTATGCACTGGGAAAACTGCTCACCAATCCTGTAAAATTCGTCGGGGCGTGCGTTGGGGCTGAAGCCGAGAAGATGGCGGCGGCCCTGAAACCGGGTGAGATACTCCTGCTCGAGAATCTCAGATTCGAGCCGGGGGAGGTGGCGAACGATCCCTCCCTCGCCCGGCAGCTCGCTGGATACGGCGATCTGTACGTGAATGATGCGTTTGGTACGGCGCACCGCGCGCATGCATCGACCGCCCGTGTGGCCGAGTACTTCGAGGAACGGGTTGCCGGATTCCTATTGGAGAGGGAGATCACGACCCTGACCGGTCTTCTGAGGGCGCCATCGCGTCCCTTCATCACGGTTCTCGGCGGGGCGAAGGTATCGAGCAAGATCGGACTGATCCGAAACCTCCTCGATCGCGTCGATCGTATCGTCGTCGGGGGCGGCATGGCCTTCACCTTTTTCAAGGCGGCGGGACTCGAGATCGGCACGTCGCTGCTGGAGGAGGAGTTCATACCCCTCTGCAGCGAGATAATGGATGCCACCGACTCGGAGGGACGCAAGCGGATTTTTCTTCCCATCGACTGCATCGTGGCCAGGGAGATCACCGCCGGCGCCGAGCACAAGGCGGTCTCTACCGGCGATATACCGGAGGATTGGGCGGGCGTGGATATCGGGGAGAAAACGGTGGATGTGTTCGGGGCCGAGCTCCGAGGGGCCAAGACCATTTTCTGGAACGGCCCGATGGGCGTGTTCGAGGTGCCAGAGTTCGCCGGTGGAACGAGAAAAATCGCGCGGATCATCGCCGATCGGACCTGTGAAGGGGTTACCTCCGTCGTGGGTGGCGGTGACAGCGTCGCCGCCCTGAACCAGCTCCATCTCACCGGATCGATCACGCACGTGTCAACGGGCGGGGGCGCGTCCCTCGAGCTTCTCGAGGGAAAGACCCTTCCCGGTGTCGAGGCACTGAACGACAAGCAGTAACGGAGATGCATCGATGAGAAAGAGGATCGTTGCCGGAAACTGGAAGATGAATATGAATGACACCGACGGCGCCGCGCTCGCGGGGGCGCTGGTCGATGGAACGGCGGGGAAGCGGGCACCCTGCGAGATCGTAATTTTTCCGCCCTTCACGACGATTGCGGCGGTTGCCCGCGCGCTCGAGGGCTCTGCGATCGCACTCGGAGGACAGGACCTGTTCTACGAGGATGCGGGCGCCTTTACCGGCGAAATTTCGGGCCCAATGCTCCGGGGCCTCGGGTGCTCGTATGTTCTCGTCGGGCACTCGGAGAGAAGACACATCATCGGTGAGGGGGGCGAGATCCTGGCGAGAAAAGTGCGGGCGGCTCTTCGGACAGGATTGACGCCGGTTTTCTGCGTCGGGGAGCTGCTCGATGAACGGGAGGGGGGACGGGCCGCTGAAGTGGTGGCCGCCGAGATGCAGGGGGGTCTCGCCTCTCTGGGCAGGGAGGAGATCATGCGCACCGTCCTTGCATACGAACCGGTGTGGGCGATCGGTACCGGCAAGACGGCGACTCCCCAGGATGCCTCGGATATGCATGCCGTTATAC
>CBFCXB010000179.1:0-5920 GCA_965601905.1 uncultured bacterium
TGGTGACAGATGAGGGGACGCTTCGGGTAGATGAGACACCCTCTCACCGGATCGTAGAAACGGCAGGGATTCTGAACCATGACGTACCAGCGGTCCTCGTCCATGTAGATCTCGACGTCACGGTGCGCGATGAGCCACAGGAGGTCGTTGTAGTCCTTCTTGCTCTCCGGCTCGTCGATCTCCACGGAGAGATACATGCAGCACTTGGCCGGAATACAATCCATGCACTGGTCGTTTTCACGGCGCTTATTCGATGCTTCTTTCTTTTTCCGTTTTCCGGCTGCCATGGATACTCCTTTGCACTGCCATTGCCAACAACGTTTCTATTATATAATCTATCGTTTTCGACCATTCAACAGCTAACCTTAATCCGTCAAATATTTTTATCCATAACCTGGCCGGGCGCCGGGACGGGGGCGCTCCGGCTCAGACAGTCCGCAGCGCACCGGCATGGAAACGGTGCGTTTTGATAGATCACGTACGGTTGCGGGCCGGTGCGCTGCGGAACTCGCCGTCGAGGGCCGTCCCTACGCGCCCGGCCAAACATTTACACCTAAAAGAATAACGGATTAAGGCTAAATATCGATCGTCCCGCTGAGCTATTGACATGGCTCGCAACAATGATGTATCTTTGCTTTACCTGAATTTCTGTAGTAAAGTGGATTCGCTGATCATTCAGCACCGCACATTCTTTAAGGGAAAAATATAATGCGATTCGATCTGACCGAAGAGGAGCGGATGATCCAGAAGACCGCTCATGACTTTGCCCGCAAGGAACTTGCCGCCGTCGCGAAGGAGAACAATGAGAAGGGGATTTTTCCCGCGGATATATTTGTAAAGCTCGCGGAACTGGGTTTTCTCGGCATGACACTGCCGGAGACCTACGGTGGCGTCGATCTCGGGAGCTTCAGCCTCGTTTTGGTTCTCGAGGAGATCAGCCGGGTCTGCGCCTCGACCAGCGTGACCCTCTCGGTGCACAATTCCCTCGTCAACTGGGCGATACTGAAATACGGAAGCGAGGGGCTGCGGGACATGTACCTGCCGCGGCTCGCCTCGGGCGAGATTCTCGGCGCGTATGCCCTCACTGAGCCCGCCGCGGGGAGTGATGTGGCGGCGGTGCGGCTCTCCGCAGTCCGCAAGGGAGACGAGTACATCCTGAACGGCACCAAGATCTTCATATCGACAGGTGACAAGGCTGGCGCCGTGATCGTTTTCGGACGCACCGATCCGGAGGAACGGACACGTGGGATCAGCGCCTTTGTTGTCCGGCCGGATTTTCCCGGATTCTCCGTGGGGAAGGTCGAGGACAAGATGGGTCTCAAGGCCTCGACGACGGTCGAGCTGGTATTCGAGGACTGCCGCGTTCCCTCTTCCCACCTGCTCGGCGCGGAGGGGGACGGTATGCGGATCGCCCTCGCCGGCCTCGACGGAGGGCGGATCGGCATCGCGGCCCAGTCGGTGGGGATCGCACAGGCGGCCCTCGACGAGGCGGTTCTCTTCGCGCGCGAGCGGCAGCAGTTCGGGAAGCGAATCGTCGATTTCCAGGCGACGAGATGGAAGATCGCCGACATGGCGACCGGGATCGAGGCGGCGAGGCTGCTGATGTACCGCGCAGCCAGGCTGCGCGATACCGGCGGGCCCTGCACCAAGGAAGCCGCCATGGCCAAGCTCTTCGCGTCGATCACCTCGAACAGGGTTGCTTACGACGCGCTCCAGATGCACGGTGGAGTGGGGTACACGACGGAATTCACCGTGGAACGGCTGTTCAGGGATGCCCGGGTCACAGAGATCTACGAGGGAACGAGCGAGATACAACGCCTCGTCATCTCGCGGAAGATTCTCGAGGAGTACGATTCGATGTTTCCCTCATGACGGTGCTCCGTTCCGCATATGCGAGCGGACACATAGCATTTCGAGGCACATCATACAGAGGATACGGGAAAGGAGGAACCGTTGAAGATCATAACGCTGCTCAAACGAGTGCCCGACACGGAGGCGAAGATTCTGATCAATCGGGAAGGGACGGGAATACGTGAGGAGGGCATCAAGTTTGTAATCAATACGTACGATGAGTATGCGGTCGAGGAGGGATTGCAGATCAAGGAACGGATCGGAGGCGACAGCAAAGTAACCGTTGTCTGCATGGGTCCTGAAGAGGCCACGGAGATGATACGGACCGCCCTCGCCATGGGGGCCGATGATGCGGTGCATATCTGCGATCCGGCGCTGGTGAACTCGGAGCCGTTCACTGCGGCGGCGGTCCTCGCCAAGGTGTTGCAGGAGGAAAAATACGATATCATCTTCTGTGGAAAACAGGCGATCGATGATGACATGGCCCAGGTCCACTCGATACTGGCCGAAATGCTCGATATCCCCCAGGCATGTGTCGTGACGGAATTCGAGTTGTCCGAGGATCACGGAAGCGCCGTCGTGAGCCGCCGGATCGAGGGAGGGGACGAAAAGATACAGACACGGTTACCGGCGATCGTATCGTGCGAGAAGGGGCTCAACGAGCCCCGCTACGCGTCGCTCCCGGGTATCATGAAGGCAAAAAAAAAGGAGATACGGACAAAAACCCTTGCCGATCTGGGATTCGAGGCCGCTCCAGGCGGCGGTCGGAGCAGGATCCTGCGGTGGCTGCCCCTGCCCAAGGGCGGGGAGTGTAAAATTGTGAAGGCGGAGGAAACGGTCGATGCGGTGAAGGAACTCGTGCGGCTGCTGCGCGAAGAGGCGAAGGTGCTATAGCGATTCATGGAGGATTCTGCGATGACGAACGATTGTTTGGTATTCGGTGAAGTGAGGGGCGGGGAATTGAAGAAAGCAACGAAGGAGTTGATAGGCGCCGCTCGGCACATAACGGAGACGACCGGCGGCGCGATCGACGCGGTCGTGATCGGTGATGGCGCAGGCGCGGCGGCCGAGGGGATCAAGGGGTACGGGCTGCGCAGCATCATCGTGATTGAGGACGAGGTCCTCGCCAACTACTCGACCGAGGGATACGCAAAGGCGTTGGGAGATATACTCGAAGCGAAGAAGTCGGCATACGTTCTTCTCGGCGCCACGGCGATGGGCCGCGATCTCGCCCCGCGGGTGACCGCACGGGTCGACGGTGTCATGTTCAGCGACTGCATCGACCTACGCATGGAAGGGGGAACATGCGTGGTGCGGCGGCCGGTATACTCGGGAAAGGTCTTCATAGAGATCGCTCCGGAGGGTGGACGGACCACCTTTATCACGATCAGGCCGAACAATCTTCCGCCGGCCGAACCGGCGGGGGACGGAACCGAGATCGTGACGCACGCCGCGGGAGTGACCAGCGACGCGATTCGGGCCATCGCCCTGGAGATCGTTCCGCTCACCGGCGGACGCCCCGATGTCACGGAGGCGGATGTCATCGTCTCCGGCGGCAGGGCGATGAAGGAGCGGTCGAATTTCAAGATCATCGAGAAGCTGGCGGATCTTCTGGAGGCGGCTGTGGGCGCTTCGCGCGCCGCCGTCGACGCCGGGTATGCCGATCATGCCATTCAGGTCGGGCAGACCGGTAAGATCGTCAATCCCAAGCTGTACATCGCCTGCGGTATCTCGGGGGCGATCCAGCACCTCGCGGGGATGAGAAGCTCGAAGGTCATCGTCGCGATCAACAAGGATGCGAATGCGCCGATCTTCGAGAAGGCGCATTACGGGATCGTCGGCGATCTGTTCGAGATCGTCCCGATTCTCACCGAGGAGATAGAGAAGATACTGTAGCGTGACCGGAAGGCACGGCCGGTTCGGCGCGATTCGATGCCGGTTCCGATTGTGCCCGTCGATCGGCGCGCGGGATATGCATCCGCGGCCGAGGCGCCGAACGACGCCAACGGCCGCGTTGTGATTGTCGGTGTATCGACGAATGGGGGTGCTATGACTGCCGAGGGAATAATTCTGCTCATCTTGTTCTGTGCGGTCCTCGTCGCGTTCGGCTTCATCGTTCGTTTACTGTACCGGATACTCCGGTTGGGACAGTATGAGAACAGGTTCGAGAGGTGGGGCGAACGCGTGAAGGCGGTACTCGTCTTCGTAGCGGGTCAGGCGCGGGTGCTCGCTCAGCCCGCGGGAATCGGTCATTTCCTCATCTTCTGGGGATTCATATTCATTACCCTGGGAACGGCGGAGCATATTCTCGGCACAATCATTCCGGCCTTTTCGTATGAACGGATCTTCGGGAGCGCCGTCGCGGCCGCCATCTACTGGCTTCAGGATATCTTCGGGATACTCGTGATCGGCGCCGTTCTCGTCGCCGTGTTCCGCCGCTTCGTGCTGCGGCCGGAACGGCTGAAGATCGACGATCCGAAGGCCCCCGTGGAGGGAGGAGTCATTCTGGGATTGATCTTCGTCTTGATCATACTGATGTACGGATTACGGGGGACAAACATTATCCTGGGACGGCATACGATGAACAGCGCCGTCACGCCGGTTTCGCACTACGCGGCCGGTGTCATGAGCGGGTGGCGGATGGATCTCCGGACGGTGAACTACCTCTTTTCGTGGGGGCACCACCTGATTATCTTTTTCTTCCTGCTCTACATCCCGTTCTCCAAGCACATACATATTCTCGGTGCCATCCCCAACGTGTTTTTCAAGAGACTCGGTCCGATGGGGACGCTCGGCCGCATGGATTTCGAGGACGAGACGGCCGAGAAGTTCGGTGTCTCGGAGATACAGGAGTATACGTGGAAACAGTTAATGGATCTCTACGCGTGCACCGAGTGCGGGCGGTGCCAGGTCGCCTGCCCCGCCTATCTCACAGAGAAGCCGCTCAGTCCCTACCGGGTCATTCATCACCTCCGTGGACATCTCATGAATCGGAGGCGAACACTGCTCGCTGCTTCGTCCGGCGCCCAAGGCAATGAGGGAAACGGCGCCGGCATTATCCCCGGCACCGTGACGGAGGACGAGATCTGGGCATGCACCACCTGCGGGGCCTGCATGCAGGAGTGCCCACCCTTTATCGAGCACGTGCAGAAAATCGTCGACCTGAGGCGGTATCTCGTCATGACCGAGAGCCGGTTTCCCTCTGAGATGCAGCAGGTTTTCAGGAATATGGAGGTCAACTACAATCCGTGGGCGCTCGGGTACTCGCAACGGGCCGATTGGGCGGAAGGCCTCGATGTGCCGCTTGCATCCGACAAGAAGAGCTTCGATGTACTGTACTGGGTCGGGTGCGCCGGGTCGTTCGACGCCCGTGGCCAGAGCGTCGCCCGCGCGATGGTCGAGCTCCTGAAGCGCGCCGGTGTCGATTTCGCGATACTCGGCGTGGAGGAGAGGTGCTGCGGTGAGACCGCGCGCAGGATGGGGAACGAGTATCTCGCCGAAACCCTCATCGGGGGGAACATCGAGGTCCTGAAGAAATACGAGTTCAAGGAAATCGTTACCTCTTGCCCGCACGGCTACAACACCTTCAAGGTCGAGTATCCCCAGTTCGGCTACACGGCGCCGGTGGTGCATCACACGCAGTTTCTTCTCCGGCTCGTTCGGGAGGGACGCATCGCGGTATCGGGGGTGGATCAAATCCGCGGCGCCTACCATGACTCCTGTTACCTCGGACGGTACAATAGCGTCATGCGCGAGCCGCGCGAGCTCTTGAAGGGGACCGTCGGAGGGCTCGCCGAATTCGAGCGCCGCGGCAGGCGGAGTTTCTGCTGCGGCGCCGGCGGCGGCAGGATGTGGATGGAAGAGACGCTCGGCAGGCGCATCAACGAGGATCGGGTAGACGAATGCATCGGTCTCGGCGTCGACCATGTATTCACCGCGTGCCCGTTCTGCATGACGATGTTCGAGGATGGACTGAAGGCCAGGGAGCGCGACGACGTTAAGGTACTCGACATCGCCGAGATACTCCTGCGCTCAGCCGGGAGCTCATGATCCGGGAAGGCCTCGCGGC
>CBFCXB010000180.1:0-5912 GCA_965601905.1 uncultured bacterium
CGCCATCGAATTCCGGCTGCAGCGGCCAGCATCTCGCTGCCGCTGAGCCGCAAATGCCATGTTGATTTTTGTGGGAATCCGTATCGCAACCCGGGCGCTCTGGGAGAACAAACTCCGCACGGTGCTTACCCTTCTCGGCAACATCGTCGGCACGATGTCGGTGATCGCCGTCGTTTCCCTGATCGGCGGGATCGACGACTACGTTCGCGAGAAGGTCGCCGAGGAGGGGAGCAATGTATTCGTCATCGAGCGGATCAACTTCTTTGAGGCGATAACCGATCTCGACGCCTTCCTCGAAGCCTTCGCTCGTAACAGAGTGATACGGCTTGACGATCTCGAGTTCGTCAGGGAGCGCGTTCCCTCGGCGTCGTACATCGGCGCTACGGCGAGTAGATCGGACGAGGTCTCGTACCGGGACGAAACGGTCGATGTGGAGATCAGGGGATGGACAGAAGATTACCCGATGATCGAGAAGGCCGACCTCACGCGTGGCTGCCACATCTCCTGGCTCGAGGTGCAGCGGAGCGGCGCGGTGGCCGTGTTGGGCTGGGATGTGTACCAAAGTCTCTATAAGGGACGGAACCCCCTTGATACCAAGATAAAGATCGGCGGCAAGCATTTCAGGGTCATCGGTGTCATGCGCGACCAGGGTACCGTCTTCGGCGTTTCGCGGAACAGGTTCGTTTATATCCCCGTCAATACATTTCTCAAGATGTACGGTGCGCGAACCTCCCTTCAGATAAAGGTGAAGGCGGCGGATATCAGGTTACTGCAGGAGGCGATCGACCAGACGGAGATGGCCATGCGGATCAGGCACGGCCTTCGGCCGACGGAGGAGAACGATTTCAGCATCACGACCTCCCAGCAGCTTGTAAACATCTGGGAGGGGATATCGAATAATATCTTCAAGGCGTTGATCTTCATCGCCTCGATTGCGCTCGTCGTGGGAGGCATAGTACTCATGAATGTGATGCTTGTCTCGGTCACGGAGCGCACGAGGGAGATCGGGCTAAGAAAAGCGCTCGGGGCGCGCAAGATCAATATCGTCTGGCAGTTCATCGTCGAGTCGATTACCCTGTCGGTTATCGGGGGTTTAGTCGGGATCATAATCGGTTTCAGCATCGCGGCCCTGATATCGATCTTTACACCGCTTCCATACCTGATCGCGCCCTGGTCGATCGTGGCCGGCCTGGTAGTCACATTCCTAATCGGACTTATTTTTGGAACGTACCCGGCGGGAAAGGCGTCGAAGCTGGATCCCGTCGTGGCGCTCCATCACGAGTAGGTAGACATGGCGGAAGTAAAAAGTGGAAAAGAGGCGCGGGGCGTGGCCGCGCGCACGGAAGCTCAGGGCGAGCGGTATGTATGGATCGAGAACTTCCGACAGGCGCTCAATGTGATCCGGGCGCACCGTCTCCGCTCGGGGCTCCTCATACTCGGCGTGGCGATCGGGGTTACCACGGTACTTGCCATGGTCACAGTGATGTCGGGGCTCGGCAAGCGTGTCGAGGAGGATATTCTCTCGGCCAACCGGCCGTACCTTCTCATATCACGCTACGATCCGATGAAGGGGGGACCGGACAGGAGGGATCTCTATCGCCGCAAGAGGCTGACCGCTGCGGATGCGCAGGCGATCGCCGAAGGGGCCGCAACGGTTGACCGCGTCGATTTCCAGGTATCCGGGGGGCGGATGAGGATTCTCAGGTACGAGGGGGAACGGACGAATCTGATCCAGGTCGTCGGCGCCTCGCCCAATTTCGGATACATGTACAACTTCACCATCGACGAGGGGCGTTTCTTTACGTCGTTCGAGCTGGACAGAAGGAGGCGGATCGTCGTGCTGGGCTACGGCCCGGCACGGGACCTTTTCCCCAATCGCGATCCGATCGGCAAGTGGATCAAGATCGGCAATATCGAATACGAGGTGGTCGGCACCCTGACATCCCGGCAGCACTTCATAGGGAGCATCGGCGATAACTTCACCGTCATCCCGTACTCGACCTTCATAAAAGATCATTCGGAGCGTTACGATGATTATCAGATCGGGGTGACGATAAAGCCGGAATATTCACTCGATGAGGGGAAAGATGAGGTCGCCGCGCTGCTGCGGGCACGACGCAAGGTGGAGCCCGGCGAGGAGAACAATTTCTTCATCACGACATCCGAGACATTCCGAGAGTTGATCGCCGGCACGACGCGCTATATCGGGCTCGTTCTCGTCGTCATTTCATCGATCGGTCTCATGGTTGGCGGGATCGGGGTCATGAATATCATGCTGATCTCGGTCACCGAGCGGACCAGGGAGGTCGGCGTCAGAATGGCGGTAGGAGCCAAGCGGAGCGACATCATCCAGCAGTTTCTGATAGAGGCGGCGACGCTTACCGGTATCGGCGGCCTGATCGGTATCGTAATGGGTCTCTTCGCGGCGAAGGGCGTGTCCACACTCATCCGTTTTCCCTATTCCGTGCCGATCGTCTGGGTAATTGTCGCAGTGCTCTTTTCCGCGCTGATAGGCATAATTTTCGGTATCTATCCGGCAAACCGGGCAGCGAAGATGGACCCGATCAAGGCACTCCACTACGAATAGGTTTTCCTCAACCCATCCACCTCGGGGGCGGCGCTTAACTGTTGCCTCCTGAGCCGTCGCGGCACTATACTTCGAGGTGCGAGCGATAGTCGGCACACGGGATTGGAGATCCGAGGGGGATGTATCGTTATGCGGCGTTTCCGCGTATTATTCGTAACAGCTCTCGTTATCCTGATCATCGCATCGGCGCCGTCCCACGCTGACGGACAGGGTATGTCTTTCGGAAGGACCTCTTTCGCACTGAGTGTCGGCCAGTCGCTCGATGACGAGGGGAATGTGTTGCTCGTCGTCAATGTGTCGGTACCGTACCGGCGCCTCGTTTTTCTGAGGCGCGGCGAACGGTACGAGTCCCGTTTCCGTATCTATGTGAACGTGAAGGACGGCAACGGTGCTCAGGTCCGGGGTGAGGTTTGGGAGGAGTCGGCGGTGGTAGTAAGCTACGAGGAGACAAAGTCCACCTCCAGCGTGGCGAGCGCGCAAGGGACGTTCCCCGTCGAGCCCGATGAGTATGACGTCGAGGTGAGCGTGGAGGTCATCGATACGTCGCTCAGGTACACGCAAAAAAAGACGATCGAGATACTCGGCCGGGAAAGCGGGAAATTCAGGATTGGTGATCCCGCCTTCTTCACTTCTCGTACAGACACCCGTGGGGAACACCCCTCAACGGGTCAGATCGCAGTGCGCCCCTGCGCGGAGCCGGGCAAATCCGGATTCAGGCTGAACGATCAGGCTGTCTATGCCGATTTCAACATATGGCCGCGGATCGTCTTCAATCTCGTGGCACCGTCGGAGGCGATCGAGGACGAAGCCTATACCGTGTCATCGCGGGTGAGGGACAAGAGGCGAAACGTTGTCCTCTACAACCGCATCTACCTGCAGGCAAGCGACAGCGGTTATCAGCGGCTCTGCATGGATGTCAGCATTGATGATCTGCCGATCGGTGACTATGAGATCTCCGTTGCCGTCGACCTGCCGGGGGCGGACCGGAAAGCCGTTTCGAAGGGGCGGTTCACAATACTACTCAACCGCGGCACCCTCGAGGAACATTTCGACGAGACAATGGAGATTCTCTCACTCTACGCCGACCGTGACGAACTGGAGGAACTGGCCGAGTCAACGCGGGAGAATCGGGTGGCGGCATGGAATCGTTTCTGGCGCGGCAAGGACCCGAATCCTTCGTCGAAGGTCAACGAGGGCCTCGGGGAGTTTCTCCACCGCCTCGAATACGTCCTTCGTGCCTTTTCGAGTTTCAGCCCGGGGTGGCGGACAGACCGGGGAAGGACCTATATGCGGAACGGGCGGCCTGACAATGTCGTCGACCGACAGGGGCGGGCGTACGGGACCAATTACCAGCTCTGGTTCTACTATTCGAGGGGGATCGTCTACATCTTCGAGGACATGCTGGGGACGGGGGATTACCGACTCCTCGAAACGCGGATGATCTGACCTGCACATGTCGTTTATGCGTGTCTTTCGTGCTGCAATCCTCATCGTCGCGTGCGCGGCCGTCGCCGGCTGTGCGGAGCCCGAGGAGTCGCCGGCCCTCAGGCTTGCCCTCGAGACGGAGCCGACGACACTCGATCCGGCGTACGCGGTCGATTACTCCTCCGGCTTCGTCTCGTCCCTGATTCATGCCAATCTCGTGCGCTACGATCCCGGAGGGCGGATCGTGCCCGATCTGGCGCAACGGTGGGAAATATCCGCCGAAGGCACACGGTACACCTTTCATCTCGGCACCGGGCGTTTCTCGAACGGAACGGCCGTCTCGGCGGACGACGTTGTGTACTCCTTCCGGCGACTCATCGATCCGGCGACCGGATCCCCCCGCTGGTGGGTTCTCGGGCCCGTTGCCGGAGCTGAGGCTGTTCACCGGGGAGGGGAATGGGACAAACTGTGTGTCGAAGCTGTCGATGACAGCACCGTCAGCATCAGCCTGGAGCGTCCCACGGCCCATTTTCTGAGTCTCGTCTCGATGCCGGCGGCGGGGATCGTCACCTCCGGAGAGGTCTCATCCCGCGGCGATGATTACGGGCGGATGCCGTGCGGGAGTGGTCCCTGGAGACTCTCCGTGTGGCGTGACGGGGATCGACTTCTACTCGAGCGGAATCCCCACTTCGGGGGCGATGCAATAACTATCGAGGGGATCTCGTTTCGAATCATACCGGAGCCGATGACACGCATCGCCGAGTTCGAGGTGGGAAACCTCGATATCCTCGAGGTGCCGCGGGCCGAACTCGACCGGTGGCGCTCCGCCGGGGTGGCGCTCATGCACGAGGAGGAGCTGCGTGTCGTCTATATCGGATTCAACAATGTTAAACCGCCCTTCTCGGATGTGAGGGTGCGAAGGGCGCTCAACCATGCAATCGACGTCGAGACGATCATTGCCCGTGTGCTGTTTGGGGCGGGACGGAAGGCGCGGGGGACGATTCCGCCCGGCCTGCGCCGCGGGCGCGAGCCGGACGAGCTGTACCCGTACGATCCGGAGAGGGCGCGCAGGCTCCTCGCGGAGGCGGGCTATGTCGGCGGATTCGATATGGAGTTATGGCAACGGGAGAATCCCGAGGGGGGGAGGGTGCTCGAGAGCGTTCAGGGGTATCTCGCTGCGGTCGGTATCAGGGCGACGATCGTCACACGTGAGTGGAGCGCCTTCAAACAAGCGGTCGAGCAGGGGACCGCCGATGCTTTTTACCTCGACTGGTTTGCCGATTACCCCGATCCCGAGAACTTCCTCGCTCCACTCTTCCATTCCGCGAACAGGGGTGGTGGCGGAAACCGCACAGGCTACAGCGATGCAGCAGTCGATTCCCTTATAACGGCAGCCGGAGTCTGCCGCGATGACATAAGGCGGTGGGAGCTCCTCGCCGCCGCCGAAGAGATGATCTACCGCGAGGCGCCGTGGCTTTTCCTGTGGTTTCCCACGCGGTACGAGCTGGTATCGCCGCGGCTCGAAGGGTATCGCATGCCGGTGATATTCAACGGGCAGCGGTTTCTGAAGGTAGCCGTATAGCATGCTGTTGCGTTTCGTCATCAGGCGGATCCTGCTCCTCGTGCCGATCCTCTTCGGCGTCGTCACCGTGACCTTTCTTCTCATGTACATCGTTCCGGGTGATCCCGTTCTCGCCATGGTGGGTGAGCGGTACGACCAGCAGACACTGGAACAAATACGGCACGAACTGGGTCTCGATAAGCCATTGATATTGCAGTACATGGACTATATCGGGCGGATTTTCAGGCTCGATTTCGGACGTTCGTTCGTCACACGGCGGCCGGTGGTGGAGACGATCAAGGAACGTTTCCCGAGGACGCTCGTGCTCGCGGCGAGCGC
>CBFCXB010000181.1:0-5905 GCA_965601905.1 uncultured bacterium
GGGATTGCCCGCCCACCTGCCGGTCCCCGACGAGGAGATCGAACTCGGATAGGGGGCGGTGCTCCCCGTTTCCGGAAGTGCCCGGATGATGAAACGGCACGACTGGCATGTCAGCCCCGCCGAGGGGATCGCGATCCAGAAGGAGATGCGCGGGAGGGTGCTGAGGCGGTGGGGCCGGCGCTCCGTCGATCTCGTTGCGGGCACGGACGTCCACTTTCCCCGCAGGGACACCCTCCGGGCGGCGATCGTCATCTGCACCTACCCCGCCCTGGAGATCGTCGAATCGAGCGTCCACGAGGAGCCATGCACCTTCCCCTACATTCCTGGACTGCTGTCTTTCAGGGAGATACCGGGGCTCATCGCGGCGTGGCACGGGCTGCGCTCGAAACCCGACATCGTGCTCTGTGACGGTCAGGGAATCGCACACCCCCGGGGGCTCGGACTCGCCAGCCATCTCGGACTCGTTCTCGATATCCCCTCGATCGGATGCGCGAAATCTCCCCTCTTCGGTGAATTCACCGAGCCCGGCCCCCTGAAGGGGAACCGCTCGGCCATCAAGGACAAGCAAGGCGAAACGATCGGCGCGGTTCTGCGCACACGTGAGGGCACGAGGCCGATCTACGTCTCGGTGGGGCACCGGATCGACCTGCCAAACGCCGTAAGAATCGCCCTTGCCTGCACGACGCGCTACCGCATACCCGAACCGCTCCGGGCGGCGCACCGCCTCGCCGGTTTGAAGGGATAATCGTTTAGTGTGCGGCATTCACTGCTGTATGATTTTGAGCCGACCCCACGTATTCTCATCAACGGGAACCATCGCATCGTGAGAATACGCGGTGAAGCACTCCCCACCATCCATGATCCCGTTGTGGTTCTCGTCGGCGAAGGCCCAGATATGAATTCCGAAACACCCCCACCAACTGATGCTGAGCGTCATCGTGTCGGAGTAGTTGTTCCCGTACGATGTGGGCGTCGAAACGACGAGATCGCCGGCCGCGTAAACGTATCCCTGGAGCGGTTCGCCATTCACCGTGATGGAGGGGGCGCATGAGACCGGCACGAAATGATCGAACACGACGAGAATATTCTCATACGTTGTCGGTCGGTTCGAGAATCCATCGACAATGAGGTCGAATTCCATGCCGGTGAAGAAATACCCCTCGTTGCCGTCTACCGACGGTTCGAAACCGGTCAGATTGGGGGCCTGGTATATACTCTCATCGATCTCATCCGTGCCGACCTCGAGCAGTACCTCGCCACCCCTATCATAGAGCGGATCGTACAGTGGATGCCCGGGTCCAACGGTATAGTACTCGGCCACATCGTAATGATACACGCAGGAAATAGCCGGATACACGACGAGGCACGGATCCGCCCAAGCAGCAATGGGAGTAGATGCCAAAACGAATGATGCGACTACAAGGATTATGAGAACCTTACACCTAACCCTATGCGATCCGTCCCCCTGCAACGGATTGCGCATATTCCACCTCCCCTATTAAGACAAGAGCCGTTTGCTCTCCTAGCGTCCTATACTACCATAAAAACGACTGTTATTCAAGAATTTTTATAAGTTGCCGCCGGGCGTCGAAGCCTGTGCCGCAGCCTGTGCCGCAGCATCCAGGCAGGCCGCCGTATCCCTTTCCACGACATCCGACCCATTTCCCGCCCCCATGGTGGAAAATCTGGAACCGTTTTTGCAAAAAGCAGATTTCATACGGCAGCAACACACGCTGGCATTCTTATAACAGTGAATATATTAATTGTTTACGTCTTTATCGCGGGGCTCGAAATCAAGGAAGCAACCTTACAATGTGCACAAATGCAACGGGTGCACGCCTCATTGCTCGACGGAGACCAGCACCATGATAATCATACCTATAGGAACTAAGGGCTCCCTCGCCCTGAAACCCAAGATGACGATCGGGCTGATAGTCGTGAACATCGTCATCGCGCTCTTCACCTTCCCGATCGCGCACCAGTCCCAGAAGAACCTGTTCAAGACGCAGCGAGAGCTGTACGCCCGCGAGGTGAGCCTCTATATCGCCGACCACCGGCAGGACGGCGAATACGCCGGCTACCTCGACGGCTACGTCGACAATACCATCGAAATGATCGAGACCGCCGAGGATTACTACGATCTTCAGATGTACATCATGGAAGCGATGGGCGCGGCCGGATTCGATGCCAACGACCTCGAGGAGTATGAAGGGGAACTGCGCGGGCGAACGGAGGAGTACTACGCAGGCTCATTCGGCGCATCGTACGACGCATTCGCCGACTGGAAACAACTCAAGGCGAAAGAGAACAAGATACTGCACGGGAACGTCGTGCAGGTCCTCGGGCTCGTGCCGAGCAGGATGAATCACATACATACATTCTTCACCCATCTCTTCGTGCACGGCGGGATCATGCATCTCCTCGGCAACATGCTCTTTCTCTGGGTCGTCGGCTGCCTGCTCGAGGACAGTTGGGGGCGGGTGCCGTTTCTGCTCTTCTACCTCGCGGGCGGCGCATTCGCCGGCATGGCCCACTGTCTCCAGGATACGACCTCGGTGACCCCGCTGATCGGGGCATCCGGCGCGATCGCCGCGGCGATGGGCGCATTCGCCATCAGACACTTCTTCACCAGGATCAAATTCTTCTACTTCTTCCTCTTCTTCTTCAAACCGTGCTGGGGCACGTTCTGCCTCCCCGCCTTCATCTTTTTGCCGTTCTGGTTCATCGAGCAGGTGGCACTGAAGTACCTCTCGGACTTCATGGGCGGCTCTGATGTCGCCTACCTCGCGCACATCGCGGGATTCGTCATGGGAGTCATCACGGTGCTCATCTTCCGCGCGACCGACTTCGAGGAGCGGCACCTCGCGCCGATGCTCCAGCGCAAGCACGTGGACGCGGGTGTCCGCAAGGATCCCCGCTTCGACAAGGCCTGCGAGCTGCTCGACCGGGGGAACGATGAACGGGCGCTGTCCATCTTCGCCGAGATCGTGCGGACCCGTCCCGACGACTACGATACGATCCTCGATATCGCGATGATCTACAAGTCGCGGGGGATGATAGAGGAGTACCGGAACCTCGCGGGGAATGCTCTGAAGGGATTGCTCCTCAAGTCACGCTTCGAGGAGGCCGGGAACCTGGCGATGGAGATCGTGCACAGCCCCGAGCGGATCAATGTCAATCCGCAGTTTCTGCTGCGCGTGGGTAAGTGGTTTACCGACCAGGGCGACCACGGGGCGGCGCACGATATGTACCGCGCCGTCATAGCGGGCGAGTCGACGCCGGAGGTCTCGGCCAAGGCATCGATCGCGCTGGCGAAGCTCCTGAACGGGAAGATGAACAATCCGCGCGATGCAATCGATCTTCTGAAAACATCGCGGACCCTGCCGCTGGATGCCGAGTGGGCCGAGCGGATCACCGAGATGGAAGAGGCGATCACCGCAACGATCGGGCAGAGAGTCGAGGTGTGAATTATCTCGATATGGAATCTTCATCGAAATGATATTTTACCCGGGTTCTATTCAGATCATCCCGGCATGGAACAACTACCATTTAACTTTATTTTATTAAAAATAAATCGGTTACAAGGTTAATTAAAAATAATTCTTGACTAAAAACATTTATGCATTAACTTCCACTAGTGAAGCACAAACGTTAGCCATGCATCAGCGAAGGGTTCCCGCCGTAGGGCTGCAGCACGGAAGACTGGCGAATGAAACGGCGGGGACCCCATTAAATAAACAACGTGGTTTTCTTCGAGACCCACTGGCAACCACATCTCGGCATCAGCATCGAAACGAAGATCGCCACCGGTTTGATAGGAATCGAGGTTCCCGCTATGTTCAGAAACGCGTTCACCTTTCGCCGGTACAGTGATGGCGGGAACCTCATTGAATCTGCTGGAGAAGTTTGTTCCCGCCGCGACCGTTATATCACTGCTCGGGCCACCACATCCAGTGGCGGGAACTTTCTTTTGACCTGCTGCGGACTCCGCCGTTCGGCATCGAGCCATCATACCAGACACCAGTAACGGCGGAGCCCATACCATCCCCGGATCCCCCTTCCGGTTCCCGCCCCGATCAGCATCTATGAACGACACCAGTGGCGGGAACCACCCCCTTTTCAGCCCGGCGCCATTACCGATTTTTCGATTCAAACCGCTCGATGATCTCCACGACGACATCCCCTATATCGTCGATGGCGCCGAGGAGCCGCGCGCGGACCCGGCCCGTGCCGTCGATCACGAACAGCGTCGGCGTGTTCGTCACGTGGAGCACCTCGCGGGCGAAGGAGCCGCTGTCGAGCAGTATCGGGAAGGCGCTCCCGTGCTCCGAGACGATGTCGCGCGTTTTCCGGAGCTCGCCCTTGACCTCGAGTATGAGCGCATTGAAGGGGAGCGATGATTCCCTCTGTTTCATCGCGACGAGTTGCGGAAACTCCGCAACACAGGGCGGTCAGGTGGGACTGAACGCGATGAGCACGAGCCAAGTCCCGCGGAAGCGCCCGAGCCGGTACTCGCGCCCCTCGATGTCGACGAAGCGCGTCTCGGGAATGATCATCTCATCCGACATGCGAAACGCCATGATCCGCTCGTCGAGGTTCCCCGCGCCGGGATAAACGATTGCGTAGAGGCTGTCGAGGCCGATCCGCCCGCGTGCCCCGGGGACGCGCGCGACAAGGCGCAGGTAGGCATCGATCGCCGCCTCGCGTTCTCCCCGCTCCCACAGTATGCGGCCGAGCGGCTCGCGGGCGAACGGATACGCCGCTGATTTTTCGAGGAATGCGAGCGCCTCGTCCGTCCGCCCCGCGCCCTCGAGAAATGTTCCGTACTCGCCGTGCACCTGGTCTGTCTCCGGTCCGGAGGGCGCCAGCTCGCCGGCCTTGACAAAACACCGCTCCGCCAGGCCGGCCTGCTCCTCGTCATCCATCAGGTACAGCGCGAGGTAGAAGAACAGCCGGTAGTACCGTTCCGTTCCATTGCAGAGCTCCTCGGCCAATTTAACGGCGCCCGCGCGGTCGGCCTCCCACAGGTAGGCGAATCGCGCGTACAACAGGTCCCCCCGCACCTTTTCCTCTTTTTCCGCGGTCAGTATTCCGTCGAGGTACGACACGGCCCGGTCCCGGTCGCGGATATCCACGGCCAGTGTCTCGAACAGCCGCCGATACCCGAGCACGCGGTACGGGTGCCGGGAATGGCTCTTGGTGAATGTCTCGAGCCGCGCCACACGCTCCTCCGGATCGGCAAGCCGGGACGCCGTTTCCAGCTCCTCGAGCACGTAGAGGTCCGAGGCGGAATCCCGCTCCGTGCATCCCGGCACGATACAGAGCGCGATCGCCGCAAGGGCGGCGGCCGTCGTGACACTGGTTACAACAACACGTTTCATTCAAAATCCTTTCTTTTATGCGTACACGCGTGGGCCGTTATCAGGGCCGCCATCTCATCGGCCCGGGCCTGCCAGCTCCTGCTCCTGGCGAACGCGATGAGCCGCTCCCCGTCGGCGCCCCTCTCGAGCGCTTCTGCCACCTTCGATATGAATTCATCATGATTTTCCGCCGTGTAGACGAGATCTGAGAGCGCCCTGATGTCCTCGGAGTAGGCCATCGTGACGATCGGCCTTCCGCATGCCGCATACTCGTAGAGCTTGTTCGGGTCGGCAACGCGCCGCAGCTCGTTCACCCGGAGGGGAATGAGGCACACGTCCATGGCGGTGATATAGCGGCCGAGCTCCTCGTATGGCTTCGTCCCGAGAAGCCTGATATTGCCGCGGTGCGCGGTGATCCCGTCCATCGACGCCCGCAGATCGCGGTAGAGCGGCCCCACGAGGACGATCGAGGCCGCCGGGAACGCAGCGGCGAGAGAATCGAGGAGCGCGAAGTCGAACCAGTGTGCGATGGCGCCGACATACCC
>CBFCXB010000182.1:0-5877 GCA_965601905.1 uncultured bacterium
CAATGAGAAATCGGAGGGAATCGCAACGAACGCGAGCAAAAATCCCGAAAAGCTCAATCGAACTTGAAAATAAGGATTCCCTTACCGGTACGGTCTTTCAGTGTATGTACTAAATCGAGTCCCTGATGATTTTGTTCCCGAACGAGCGGCGCGAGCGTCGGCCGCGCGCGCTCGATATACTCGACACCGAGCACGATGTAATCAAACCGGTGATGCGCGGCGAACCGGATAAGCCCCTCCGTATCGGTCCACGGTATGAACGAAGCGACCGGATTCCCCGCGTAGTACCCAACCGACCAGCCCGACGGCGCGAGCACCCTGGCGCCCCCGCCGCCGTTCTCGGCGATCCATCGCCCGATCTTCCGGTACTCGATCGGCTGGTTCGCCGCAAGAAGGGCGTACCGCCGAACGGTGAATGGAACGAGGCTCGCCAGGATCACGAACAGAGTGATTATTGATAGAATCGGCCGTGGCGAGATGTTCTCCCGCAGCCACGAGGTCACGACCTCGCACCCGCGCGCACCCCACAGGAGGTAGACCGGTAGAAACGGAAGGAGATACCTGAAATCGACGCGAAAGATCGCATAGAGCGCGAAGGGAAAGATCCCGAGGAGAAGCAGCATGAATTCAGCCGCACGATCGCCCCGCCGCCACGCGCGTCCGAACAGACCGAGCGGTACGAGGAGCAGAAGAAACGGACTGGCGAGAAGATTCGGCAAAAGGGCCACGCCGCTTGTGAGGTTCGGAAAATAACGAGAGATGGCCATGCTCCGCCGCCGCCAGAGCATCGTGAGTGCGCTGCCTCTGCCGATTTCATCGATCCGGCGCGCGGTGCCGGATTCATCGAGACTGTAGACGTACCGTTCCCGTTCGAGACCGTCCTCCCAGACGAGCGGTGAGCTGAGATTGATCGATGCCTTCGATCCCCCCGTCCACCGCCCCGTCTTCGCCTTGAGAAGAAAAGTGTGCGGGAGGATTGTCAGTATGAAAAATGCCGCCAAGACTGCCGCGCGTGCAATACGCCGCCCGCGGTGGATTCCGCGCCTCCACAGGAGGAGCACAACAACGAATATGATGAGGATGAACTGCGCTTCCTGGCGGGTCATGTAGGCGAGTCCGAGAACGATACCGCAGATGACGGAGAACCACCTGTCACCATCCTGCAGGAACCGGGCAAGGAGGTAGAGTGCGGTTGCAACAAGGAGCATGTAGAGCGACTCGGTCATCGCGGCGGTTGAGAACTGTATGAGATTCGGGTGAAGCGCTATGAGTACACCTGCGACGAGCGCCGTGCGATCGCCCCACAGCCGCCGCGCCAGCAGCATGCACGGTAAAACGAGCGCGCCGCCGCAGATCACCGACAGCAGGCGCAATGCCGGCTCGGCGCTCCCGTAGAGCTTACCGAACGGAAGCGCGAGGAAGGGATAGAATGACGACCAGTAATCAGAGACTCCCTCGACGAACCTCCCTTCCATGAACCGATGGAGTGATTCCGCATAGTGGACCTCATCACCACCGAGAACCATGCGGCAGCCGAGAAACGCGGCACGCACGACTATGGCGGCCCCGACAAGGATGCACCACGCAGCGAGAAACCGACTGCGCTCGGCGAGCGGTTGAGACGCTTCGGCACTACCATCGGCTTTGGACACGTCTGTGGTCTCCCACCTGGCGCTGCGAGTACAATCCGATCTCCTTCGATTGTTACGGCAGATCGGATGCCTGCATTGCCGTCATCCGTCGGGTATGGTATCTACACCTTCTCGAAATCTTCCTTGCCGGCACCGCAGTCCGGGCATACCCAGTCGTCGGGAAGATCCTCGAACGCCGTTCCCGGCTTGACGCCGCCCTCCGGGTCACCCTTTGAGGGATCGTAGATATAGCCGCACAACGTACATTTCCACTTTTCCATCATGATCTCCCTTCATGTGCCGCGTACATCCATTCATGCTCAGCGCTCGGCGGGGACATACTCGACAAATTTATCCTTCGGAGCCCCGCAGACCGGACATTCATCCGGGGGTTTGTCACCGGTATGAATGTATCCGCACAGCGTACATTTCCATTTTTTCATTCATTAGACCTCCCGATGTATCCCGGGCATATCGTCTCGCTCCGCGGCGCTCCATGCGACGGGACATTTATCAATCTTCGAGAAACGAGGTCGAGTCCATATCGAACCAGTAGAAACCGCCGATGATAGAGTTCCGCTCCGCCTCGAGCATTGTGAAATGGCCGAGTTCCTCGTCCGCCATACTGAGCAGCAGTTCCCTGAGCTCGGGGATATCAGTGCCTGCTGCCAGATTCCGGTAAAACGCTTCAGCCTTTTCCTCGGCCCCGATGGCGATGTTCAGCGCCTCGAGCGCGCCCGTGCGTTCATCCACGCGGATCCCGCCGATTTCGGACTCCTTGAGTTTGTCCGGTTGCGGTGCGAACGGCTCCCCGAACAACCTCTCGAACCACGACTCGAGTTTCGCCCGGTGACCGTCCTCGTCCTTTGAGAGCTGGGAGAATTTCTCCTTCCCTTCCATGTTCTTAATACGTTCGGCAATGGTACGGTAGAAATCCCGCGCCCCTATCTCCCGGTAGATCGCACCCTCGATCGATGCTTTCATCTCGAAATCGTGCTGAGCCACGTTCCTACGCTCCTTTCGACCTGACGACAACTATCGAAATCTCGTCCTGTATCAGTTCTTCGGCTGAGTGCTTCTTGACTCCTTCGAGCAGCCGCTCTATCACCTCGCTGGGGGAGGGATACCCGCTCCGTGCGAGGATCCCCTGTACGCCGCCGCGGCCGAAGAAATCACCTTCCTCGTTTCTCGCCTCCACTATCCCGTCGGTGAATATGCAGAGAAGATCCCCCTTCCCGAAGGGAACCGAATCGGCGACATAGTCGAAATCCGGATCGATTCCCACGATGAGCTGCGTATTGAGAAGCGATTCGATCTGCCCGCCCGCTCTCACGACAAAGGGCGGTTCGTGCCCGCCGCACGTATAGGTCATCGTTTCGCTGCGTGCATCGAAAAGCGCACACAACAGCGTAAGAAACACACCCTGGTCGTCGAACTTCTCGTGCAGTTTCTCATTCAGTAACTTCGCGATCCTCTCGGGAGCGAGGAGCTCCTGCTGCATCCGGGCCGTGCTGGATGACTCGAAGTGCTCGCCGATAACCTTCGCGGCGAGCGCGTTCGTCTCCGTCGTCTCGAGACTGTGCCCCATCGCATCGTACAAAACGAGGAAGGTGCCTGTAGCATTGCCGGCATGATCATGTATAACCGCGGAGAATACGTTGTCGCCACCCACGAGTCTGCCCGGCAGGCAGACCGCGGCCGTCTCGAGATCCGGTGCACTCTTAAGGGGAAGAAAGGGCAGCTTCTCCGGCACCTTGAACGCCGGCGTGTGTTTCACTCCCTCTCCCTCCTGCTGGCGCCATCCGCGCTTGATCGAAAGAAACTCGTTGATAAGGAGGTGCCGGTGGCCGCGCTCCTCCTCGGCCAGCCGCGAGAGGAGTCCACGTACAGCGGGCGGCGCCGACGGATCGTCGGCATTCTTGTGGTAGTAGTTGAATGCCTCGGTCTCGCGAAGGATCGCCCCCGACAGGATATTCAGTATCTGCTTCTTCTGATCGTCACCATTCATGTTCTTATACCATCCCGAACGGAAGGAAAACACAATACGATTCATTTGTGAAGGGAATTATATGCGAGGCTTCAGATCCGGGAACGCCGTGCCGGTGCGAATCCGGCATTGCCCCGCACTGTAATCCTGATCAAGTCTTATCCTTAGTCTCGTGGTAGAACGCATATGTCATCGGCGCATCTTCCGAGAGGCGGGCGCCGCCCAAGATGTCGCCGACAAAGATGCTGTGCGTACCAGCATCCGTCGTTTTCTCCCTGAGCAGGGTGCATTCAATGTAGGCAATAGCCTTCTTGTATATTGGGCACCCCGTCTTTCCCTTGAATATGGGAACACCCTTGAATTTGTCGAATTCCCGGCCGGACCGGTATCCGAAACGCCGAACGATCCGATGGTCATTCTCGCCGAGGACCGATGCTGCGAACACGCCGCTTTTCTCTATATACTCGTGCGTGAGGTTTGCGTGGTTGATCCCGATGGCGACGCGCGGAGGATCGCTGGTGATCTGGAAGAAAGTGTTGCAGATCTGCCCGTTCATCTTTTCGCCGTCGATGGAGCTTACGACGTACAGGCCGTAGCTGACGCTCCAGCATGCGCTGAACACATCATCACGCTCCTCTTCGGAAAATCTGAATATGTGCTTGGTCTTGAAGGCCGACCGGCCGGCGTCACATTTCGGGCAATGCTCGGGGGGAAAGAGGGCAACCGTTGAGAATCCGCATTGCGAACATTTCCAGCGCTGCGCAATCACAACCCCTCCCCATCCCTAGCGGCAATTCTTGCATATTCCCTTGAAAGATAACTGGGCCGAGGTTACGAGGTGACCATCGAATTCGCCCTTGGGCAGTCTGAGAGCGCTAGAATCCTCGAACCGGACATCATGGATCGAACCGCATGTTGTACATAGAAAGTGGCCGTGGGCACTCATATCGGGATCGTAATTCAGGTGTCCATCGACTACATTGAGCGAGCGTATCTCGTCGATCCTCTCGAGCATGTTAAGCGTATTGTAGACGGTAGAGAAGGAAAGACTCGGATACCGGCGCTTCAGATCCTTGTGAATCGCCAGTGCTGACGGGTGTTTCACGTTGCCGATCATGTTCTTGATCACGGCCAGCCTCTGTGGCGTAAGCTTGAACCCTTCCTGACGGAGTTTCTGGATGGTGGTATCAAATGAGTGCATCGACAGTTCCTCCAATCAATCAGACGTTTCTCCCACGAATCCACTATTGTATCGTTTAATATTTTTATTTGTCAATAATTATTATTAACATCCTCTTAACGTTATACCACGCAATAGGTTGCACGATCCCATAGGTATCCCCTTTTTTGCGAGTCAAGTAAGGCAATTTTATATAGTTAAACTAGATAGGGCAAGTATTTTCTACAATTGTCTAAAAAAATTTCGGGGGAAATTATATATTTCAAGCAGTCCTCAGGCTCGTTCGCCGGGAATATCAAGGCGCTCCGTGCGCGCAGCTCCCGGCGATGACACATGCAGCACAGAGGGGAACCCGCCGACAGCTCCGTTTGCCGTGCTCGACGATCAGTGCGTGATACTCCTGATACAGGGAGACTCGTCGAGGTAGATGAGCCTCGAACGTTTCACGGATTCTCTCGTACGGTTCACCGCCGACGAGCACTCCGATCCGTTCGAAGATCCTCCTTGTATACGCATCGACGACGAAGTAGGGCTTCCCGAATGCGTAGAGCATGATCGAATCGGCCGTCTCGGGGCCGATTCCGTCGAGATCGAGCAATGCCTCCCGGGTGACCTTCCCGGCCTTGGAAAAATATTCGGCCAGCGTTTTCAACCGCCTTGCCTTCTGGTTGTAATACCCGGAGGGGCGCACGAGATTTACCAGATCTACGATGTCGATGTCCAGGATATCCGCGGGATCGAGGACACCGGCCCCGTTGAGGTTTATGATAGCGCTCGCTGCGTTCTTCCAGGAGGTGTTCTGGGTGAGAACGGCGCCCACCGCAACCTCGAAGATCTGGGCCGGCGTGCGAGGTCCGCCGGTGTAAACCGGTTCGAACCCGCCGGGCGGGGTAACAGGCCACCAATGCTGCGGGCCGTAGGCGCGCCGAAGCCTCCGGTACGTTTCGATGAATAGCATGTTTCCGCGCTGTGCGCGGCCCCGTGCATGATCTCGCTTGCTCACGCCCCTCCATCCCGTAACGTAATCTAGCCTTAATCCGTCAAAATATCTCTGTTGATAAACTGGCCGGGCGCCGGGA
>CBFCXB010000183.1:0-5876 GCA_965601905.1 uncultured bacterium
GGCCAGCTTGGGTATGAGCTCGTGCCGCCGCTCTAGTTGAACATCGACCTGCGACCAGGAGTTACGGCATCGATTGCGGAAGGTGACGAAGCGGTTGTAAATAACGGCCGTCCAAAGTGCGCCGGCGACGAGGGCCGCTGCTAGTGCGATCTGTGCCATCAGTGCGACCTCGGTTGATGTACCGGACTCCTGACGGTTTGCGCGTTCCCCGCGCGGAGACGGCCGTTCGCCTTCTCCCTACGGGTGATTATCCCGCTCCGCTGCATCCGCCACCGCCACCTCCGCCGCCGCCTCCGCTGAAACCGCCGCCGCTGCCCGTCGAGGTGGAGAGTGCGCTCGAGAGGTTTTGGAGATTCGAGAACGAGGCGCTGAGCGATTCCAGCGAGGCGAATCCCTGCCCCAGGGCCGTTCCGGCCGCCGCCGTCGATAGGGGGTGGTACCAGACGACGACCGGTAACGCCACGTTGTACTCGCGTGCAACGAGTTTCAGGTTGGAAAGGAGCTTATCGGCCACGCCGAGGGCGGTCGCGTAGACGAGGTAGCGCTCCCAGAGGGGAAGAAGGGAGGTTCCCGCTTCCCGCATTGCCGAAAAATCGGTCATGAATTTCTTGAATGCGAGCCACCGTTTATACTCGAGGGCCGCCTGCGGCGTGCGGCGTGCAAGGGGAATAGAGGCGATGACCCCGATAAGAATAACGAGTGCGCCGAGCAGGATAAAGATGGGTGTGCGGATTCCGAAGAAAAGGATCATGAGCAAAACACCCACGGCGATCGTCACGGCCCGGAACCATCCCTTCACCCTCTCGCTGCTCTGATCGTCGAGCGGGAAATATTCCTTCTCGAACAGTTCCCTGAGCAGCTTCGTCCGGTTCTCGACGAAGTGGAGAAAGACGCTCTTTCTACCCTTCATCTTCTTGCCCCATTCCTCGATCTGTTTGCTCGTCGCCGTCCGTCCCCCGCCCGCCTCGTTGAATACAACCTTGAGAACGTCGGCCTCGAATGCGGTGAGTTCCCGTTCATCGGCGGCGCGTTCGACCGGCTTGTCGAGGAGTACCGCTTCACCCTTCGGCGTCGCCCTGTAGGTGAAGCTCGTCTCCTTCATGAAGCCGGTGCCGAGAAGACCGTCGCTCTCTGTCTCGTGTATCTCGAGATAACCGAGGCGCGCGCATTCGAGAAGCGTCGCCGCGAATGCCTTCGGCATCTCGGAGACCCGAGCCGAGCTCTGCGTGAGGATCACCGGCAGCACGGACGGCGGAAGATCGCGCGGAGGCTCCCGCTCGTACAGCGAGTCGTAGGGGATGCGCGGTTCACGTCCATACCTGCCGAACAGCCAGATATACACGGCGACGAGGATCACAACGACGGCGATTACACCGATTACCATGGAGAGCTTCAACCGTGCGGCGCGCAGCGTCTCGGCGGCGATACGTTGCTCGTCGGCAAGGATTGTCTCGCACGTCTGATCGGCGCGTAGGGCCGCCCGCGGGAAGAGTGCCGGATCGAGGAGAACACGGAACTCGACAAAACTACTGCGTGGTATCGACGATTGGATGACCGTCGCCTCGTCGAGATCATCGGTGATGTCGATCGTTCCGGGCGGGGCGTCGCTATGCACGAAAACTTTGAACATCCCGGGACTCGGCTCCGGGGGAATGATTCGGATGCGGACCTTCTTCAGCGGTGGGTGATATCCCTCGATCCCTTTCCAGTAGAACTGCGCGACGTCGTCGTAGCGCTGCACGGCCTTGCCGATTCTGTAGCGGATCGTGAAGCGCCTCGTCTCGTGTGATGCCGTATAGAACCATTTGAGCCTCATCGAACCCGGCTTCGATATGATCTCGGTCCGGAGTTTCTCGCCCGTGTCACCGTCCCAGACACCGGCATACTCGATGACGTAGTTACCGTAATCCCCGTGCAATTCCCTTTCGATGAACGCATACGAGAATGTTCCCTTGAACCGGAATGTCCTGACCTCCTCCACTTCAGCACTCCCGTCGGGCGAGAGACGGTACGTCTGAGTGATGAGAGGATGGTCGTATTTCTTGTCCGCCGATGCCTCCCCGGTTACGGTGGTCAATGCAAATAAGTACACAAGGACTGCGACCAGCCCCGGATACGTCAACTTTCCCCGTTCCATTACTGTTTTCCTTTCCATCCGGATATCGCGAGTGTATCGGCGCGGACCGGTTGACGCGACATACCTCCCTGTTGCGTTGGGATCGGCGGCATTCAGTAAATATACAGCACGCGGCGTTCCCGTATTCAAGCACATTTTTGCCCCGGAGCGGCGCACATATTTCCGCTTACGTTTTGTTCATCGTTCATTTATAGTGACGAACACGGGCGATTCGTGCGGTTGACACGTGCGAGCGGTCCTGCTAGCGTTCGGCGTGATTCGGCCGCCGTGAACGGCATGGAGGAAAGCAGGCAATGGATTTTACCGATAGTGAATTGCGGCATCTCGAGCAGCTCGCACGGGTGAAACTGCACGGCGCATCACGGGAGAAACTGCGCGAGCAGCTCGCCGGGATCATCGATTTCGTTCGGCGGCTCCAGGAGGTCGACACCTCCGGGTATGAACGACTTGCTCAGGTGGACGGCCGGGAGCCGAATATACGGGAGGACGTCGTGCAATCCTGCCTTTCGACCGAAGAGGTCCTGGCCGAGGCTCCCGAGAGCGAAAGGGGTATGTTCAAGGTTCCTCCCGTGATCGACACGGGAGATTCGTGAGCGCACGAGGTATCGGACGCATGGAGGGACTTGGACCGGTCGAATCCCTCCGTGCCGCAACCGGCATGCCGCTGAAGGGTGCGTATGGAGGAGCTGAATCGGAATTCGATCGAGGAGCTTCGGACGCTCTATGGCAAGCGTGAGGTTTCGGTGAGCGAGGTCGTCCGAACATGCATTGAACGGATCGAGGATCGGGATCGGACCATCGGTGCTTTTATCGAAACGGTGCCGGAGAGGGCGTTGCGGAGGGCCGAGGAGCTGGAGCGTTCGGGTGATTGGGAGCGGCCGCTCTTCGGTATACCGATCGCCGTCAAGGACAATATCTGCACACGTGGGATTCCCACGACGGCGGCATCGAGAATACTCGCAGGCTATATTCCTCCCTACAGCGCCACCGCCGTTGAGCGTCTCGAGAAGGCCGGCGCCGTCATCATCGGCAAGACCAATCTCGATGAATTCGCCATGGGATCGTCGACGGAGAACTCGGCATTTCATGCGACGGCGAATCCCTGGGACACCCGGCGGGCACCGGGAGGCTCGAGCGGCGGATCGGCCGCCGCCGTAGCGGCCGGAATGGTTCCCGTGGCCCTCGGCTCCGACACGGGTGGATCGATTCGACAGCCGGCTTCATTCTGCGGCGTGGTCGGCCTGAAGGGTACGTACGGGCGCGTATCCCGATACGGTCTGATCGCATTTGCCAGCAGTCTCGACCAGATCGGACCCATCGCACGGGACACGCGGGATTGCGCCGCGGTGATGCAGGTGATCGCTGGGCGCGACGGCCGGGATGCAACCTCTCTTACGGGACAGCCCCCCGATCTCTTCAAAGAAATGGAGTCGGGTGCGGCGGGGCTACGCATCGCGATACCGGCGACACTCGGTGAATGGGAGATGGATGATGAGGTGCGGCGGACGACGGAGCGTATGATTCGTGACGTCCGAGCAGCCGGCGCGGAAACCTATGAGATCGATCTGCCTGGAATGGAAACATCGATCGCGTGCTACTATATCCTCGCGACCGCCGAGGCCTCGTCGAATCTCGCTCGGTACGACGGCGTCAGGTATGGATTCCGCGCACCCGCCGAATCCCTGATCGATCAGTACGAACGGACGCGTGGTGAGGGCTTCGGGGAAGAGGTTAAACGTAGGATTCTTCTTGGCACATACGTTCTTTCGGCCGGGTACTACGATGCATACTACGCGAAGGCGCAGCAGTTTCGGGCGATTGTGAGAGATGAGTACCGGCGGATATTTGATCGGCACGATCTCGTGATGTTGCCCACATCGCCGACCCCGGCGTTCAGGCTCGGAGAACGGATTGCGGATCCGATCGCGATGTATCTCTCCGACATCTTTACGACTCCCGCGAATATTGCGGGACTTCCGGCCGTCTCCGTACCGGTCGGTTGTACACCCGGGGGACTGCCGATCGGCATGCAGCTCGTCGCCGGGGCGGGGAGGGAAGCCTTACTGATGCGCGGGGCGCGCGCGCTGGAAATGATTGGCCGCTTCAGGGAACGCTGCCCCGATGGGCCGCGTTACGTATCGTGAAGGAGTGTGTATGACGAGGAGCACCTACGAACCGGTGATCGGGCTCGAGGTACATGCACAGCTTCTCACCAGGAGCAAGATATACTGCGGCTGTCCGGCCACGTACGGTGCGGCGCCGAACACGATGGTGTGCCCCGTCTGTCTCGGTCTCCCCGGCGCCCTACCCGTCATGAATCGCCGGGCGGTGAGCATGGCGATCAAGATGGCGCTTGCGACGAACTGCCGCATCGCGCCACGGAGCATTTTCGCCAGAAAGAACTATTTCTATCCCGACTGCCCGAAGAATTACCAGATCTCGATGTACGACAGGCCGTTCTGCGGGGAAGGGTATATTGATATCGATGTGAACGGCAATGTGCGCAGGATCGGTATCGAGCGCATTCATCTCGAGGATGACGCGGGGAAGCTCGTGCACGATCCGAGCGGCGCCAGTTTCGTCGACTTCAATCGCTGCGGCATACCGCTCATCGAGATCGTCACGAAGCCCGACATCCGATCCCCCGCCGAAGCGGGCCGGTACCTCGTTCGTCTCCGCCAGATACTCCGGTACCTCGGCATCTGCGACGGGAACATGGAGGAGGGCTCCCTTCGATGCGATGTGAACGTCTCGATTCGGCCGGTCGGCTCGGCGGAACTGGGAACAAGAACTGAGATCAAGAACCTCAACTCCTTCAAGGCGGTCGAGATGGGGATACAATTCGAGATCGACCGGCAGACCGAGGTGCTCGAGGGGGGAGGCGCCGTCGCGCAGGTGACGAACCTGTGGGACGTCGCCCGGCGGCGACTCGTCATGATGCGTTCGAAGGAATATGCACACGATTACCGCTACTTTCCGGAGCCGGATCTGCCGCCCCTCGACGTGGACGAAACGTGGATCGGGGAGGTGCGCCGGTCGATGCCGGAGTTGCCGCTCGATCGAGAGAGAAGGTTTCGCGAGATGTACGGCCTGCCGCCGTACGACGCCGGCGTGCTCTGTGCCGAACGGGGGATCGCCGATTACTTCGAAGCCGTTGCCGCCTCGACGGGAGAAGAGAAAACGAGCGCAAACTGGGTGATGCGTGAGGTGCTCGGCGCGCTCAAGGGATTCACCGCCGGCATCGAGGAGTTCCCCGTCGCTCCCGAGCAGCTCGGGAAAATAATGCGGCTTGTCACCGACGGCGTCTTGAGCGGCAGCGCGGGGAGCGAGGTATTCGGGGAAATGGTGCGATCGCATGAAACGGCGGAGGTGGCTCTGCGGCGCCTCGGTCTCACGCAGATAAGCGATGAGGGCGCGCTGGAACGGATGATAGAACAGGTCCTTGCCGATCACCCGAAGGAGACGGAAAAGTACCGGGCGGGGAAAACGCAGCTCCTCGGCTATTTCGTCGGACAGGTCATGAAGCAAAGTGGGGGAAAGGCGAATCCGAAACTGACGGGGGAAATCCTACGTCGCTTACTCGATCCCGAGCAGTGAAGCGGTCGATGACGTCCGCTTCAAAGACCTGCGGCCGTGTTTTTCTTGGATGATACGCGTTGAGACGATCCAGCCCCCAATAACGAAAGAGACGGTGAGGGTGAGGTAGACTGTCCAGAGGATCCACAACTCGCCGCCGGCG
>CBFCXB010000184.1:0-5875 GCA_965601905.1 uncultured bacterium
CAGGAGGCGCATGAAACTATTCTGGTACGTGCTCGTCTCGATGCGACCCAAGCAGTGGACGAAGAACCTCGTTCTCTTCGCGGGAGTTGTATTCTCGAAGCGGTTTCTCGATTTTTCGATGGTGAAAAAGAGCCTTCTCGGGTTCGGCGTTTTCTGCCTCCTCTCGGGAGCGATCTATATCCTGAACGACATATTCGATCGGCGCAGTGATATCGAGCACCCGGCGAAGAGAAAACGCCCCATACCATCCGGCGCGCTGTCCGTCGCTGTCGCCGCCACAGTCTCCGTCGCCATCATCGCGGTGCTCGTGCCGGCGTCGCTGCTGCTCGGCCTGGAGTTTTTCCTCCTCGTCCTGATGTTCGTCGTGTTGAACCTTGCCTATTCGTTGCTCTTGCGGCAGGTAGTAATTCTCGATGTGATCACGATCTCGTTCAGTTTTCTGATCAGGGCGGCAGCGGGAGTCGTGGTGCTCCATCCAACGATTCCCGACCTCGAATTTTCACCGTGGCTGTGGATATGCACGCTCTTTCTCTCGCTGTTTCTTGCCATTTGTAAGCGCCGAAACGAGATCTGCTCGCTCGAGAGCGCGTCGAGCCACCGCGATTCACTGAAGGATTATTCGGTGCGCCTCCTCGATCAGCTCGTGGGCCTCTCGGCAACCGCAGCGCTCGTCTCCTATTCCATCTACACGGTGTGGCCGGCGACCGTAGCGAAATTCGGCACCAGCAGACTCGTATACACGATTCCGTTCGTTGTATTCGGGATCATGCGGTACCTGTATCTTGTATACAACCGTCAGGTGGGGGGCGATCCGTCGGGCGTGCTCCTAGCCGAGCGGGCGATATTGATAGATGTCTTTCTCTGGTTCGTTGCTACCCTGCTCATACTGATGGTTGGCTGAAGCGATTCATGGAGGTGGGTTCTTTGGCGTCGAAAGTAGCGGTTATACGAACATCACCGGAAAAGATTCTTGATGATATCCATCGGGCAATGGAAATGGCCGGAGCCCGGCAGGTTCTCGACGCCCGGCGGGATCTGCTCCTCAAACTCAATCTCTCATGGACGAAGTATTTTCCCGCCTGCTCGAGCCAACCCTGGCAACTCGAGGGAGTGGTCAAGGATCTTCTCTCGCGCGGCTACCGGACGGATCAACTCATTCCGATCGAGAACAAGACGGTGGTAACCAATCCACGCAAGGGAGCGCGGAACAACCTCTGGATGCCGATCCTGGAGCGGTATGGTCTGCCCTTCGTTCCGCTGCCCGAGGTCGAATGGGTCGTGTACGAGTTCCGTGCCGATCTTCTCAAACTGAACGAGATTTTTCCCGAAGGCATCGAGATTCCGAAGATGTTCATCGGCAAGGATATTCTTCACCTGCCGACCGTCAAAACGCACGGCCATTCGATCACTACCGGCGCCATCAAGAATGCGTTCGGGGGGCTCCTCAAGGAAGTGCGGCATTACGCGCACAAATATATCCACGAGGTGCTCGTCGATCTTCTTCTGATGCAGCGCGAGCTCCACCCGAACGTCTTTGCCGTCATGGATGGAACGATATGCGGTAACGGAGCGGGTCCGAGGACGATGGATCCGGTGGTGGGGGATCTTGTTCTCGCCAGTGCCGATTCCGTTGCCATCGATGCTGTGGCCGCCCGTATCATGGGATTCGATCCGATGTCGATCCCCTACCTGCGGATGGCGACCGACCGGGGATTGGGGGAGGCCCGAATAAAGGAAATCGAAATCGTCGGCGAGGATATCGATGAACTGAACTTCCGGTTCGAGGTGAAACGGAGTTTCGTTATATGGGGCGACCAGATGTTGCGGCTCGGGCCCTTGCGGTTCCTCGAGCGGATTGCGCTCCATTCGCCGCTCGTGGTCTGGGCGCCCATGGCGTCGAACATCTATCACGACATGTTCTGGTATCCGACCGTCGGCAGGGCGAAGATCAAGGGATTCGGGCGGACGAAGTGGGGCCGGCTCTGGGAAAGCTACCGTAGCGGTTCCCGCGGATGAGGTGCCCGCTAACCCATCGACGAGCGCATGAAGCGTTGCCGCGGAAGGTTTGTGATGTCTCTCACCGTACATTGCGCCGCCAAGGTGAACCTCTTCCTCGCGGTCGTTGGATCGAGGGATGACGGATATCACGACATCGTGACCCTGTTCCAGCCGGTGTCGCTCTGGGACGAGGTGACGCTCGCACCGGGCCGCGGCAAGGTGTGTATTACCGGTAATGATCCGGCGATTCCCTGGGACAAACGGAACATCTGTTTCAGGGCGGCGAAGCTCCTGCTCGAAACGGCGGGATGCACTGACGGCGTATCGATCGACGTGCGCAAGGCGATACCGAGCGGAGCGGGGTTGGGAGGGGGGAGCAGTGACGCGGCCGCCACGTTGGTAGGGATCAACGAGTTATTCTCATTGAATCTCTCGGAGGATCGATTACGGGGGATTGCCCTGGAAATCGGTAGCGACATTCCCTTTTTCGTGTTCGGGCAACCGGCCATCGGTCGGGGGCGCGGAGAGTTTCTCGAAAAGGCGCCGGGCCTTCCGGGCGGCTACATCGTAATCGTCAAGCCGGGCATAAGCGTTTCTACCAAATGGGCTTACTCAAATATTAATTTCCTGTTGACAAGGGAGAAAAGCGAGCTTACACTGAAACTGTTGCTGGAGGGATTACGGCACTTTCCGAATGGCGAGCTCGATACGTATAATAGCTTTGAGAGCGGCGTAGTTGAGAATTTTTCGGAAATCGAATCGATATTACAAGAATGTAGAGAGCAGGGGGCGTTACTGTGCTCTCTGAGCGGGAGTGGATCAGCATGCGTCGCAGTTTTTTACGAACGGAATCGAGCTGAGGAGGTCGTAAATAACTTTATCGCGAAGGGGCTTTTTGCTAGAGTAACACGACCGGTGAATCGAACATTGGCGTTCCTCCGGAAGGAGTAGCTGCCAAGGTTCAGGGGGGTTCAAATGGAAATAACCGAAATAAGGATATCATTGCGTGACGACAACAAGCTAAAAGCCTTTGCCAGCATTACGTTGGATAATTGTTTCGTGATTCGCGGCCTGAAGATCATCGAGGGAGCGAAGGGTGTATTCGTCGCGATGCCCAGTCGCAAAAGGCCGGACGGAACATATCAAGATGTTGCCCATCCTATCAACAACACGACGAGGGATTGGATGGAAGAACAGATAATCAAAGCCTATGAGAAAGAAAAGGAGCGGGTCGAAAGAGAAGCAGGTCTCGAGGTCTCGAGAGAATAACCAGGATTGCCGAAGTGCATTGGGGCGTCGTCAAGTGGCAAGACACAGGACTTTGGATCCTGGATCGGAGGTTCGAATCCTCCCGCCCCAGCCAATTCTGTGTTGATGCGGTGGCCGAAGTGGTCACCTTTTTTTAGAGGGAGGCGTGGTAATGAATGACATAAAACTGATTTCGGGTACGGCGAACCCCGGCCTTTCCGAGAAAATCGCCCTTCACCTCGGTACGCCGCTGTGCAATGTCGAGGTCGGCCGCTTCTCCGATGGAGAGATCCGGGTGCGCATCGACGACAACATCAGGGGCACCGACGTATTCATCATCCAGCCGACGTTTCCCCCGGCCGACAATCTCCTCGAGCTTCTCATCATCATGGATGCTTGCGCCCGCGCTTCCGCAAAGCGGATCACCTCCGTTATTCCCTATTACGGCTACGCACGGCAGGACCGGAAGGATCAACCCCGCGTGCCGATTACCGCGAAACTCGTCGCAAACCTCATAACGGTGGCGGGTGCCCACCGTGTTCTGGCTCTCGAACTGCACGCCGCCCAGATACAGGGATTTTTCGATATACAGGTGGATAATCTTTTTGCGATACCCGTGCTTCTTGAATATATTAGTGACACGGAATTCACGAACCTGACGGTGGTATCGCCGGATGTCGGCGGTATCAAGATGGGCAGGGCTTTCGCCAAGCGCATGAACGCCAAGCTTGCTATCGTGGACAAGCGAAGGACGGCGACCGATAAGTCCGAACTGATGAGTATCATCGGGGATGTGGACGGGAACGACATCATCATTCTCGATGATATGATAAGCACTGCCGGGACGATCACGCAAGCCGCCGAAGCGCTCCGAAAGGCGGGTGCCCGGAAGATCATCGCCGCGGCCACGCACGCGGTCCTCTCCGGTGAAGCACCCGAAAGGCTCGAGCGGTCGGTTATTGAAGAGGTTGTCGTTACCAATTCGGTACCGCTCCAGAACCACAAACGGTGCAGCAAAATAACAGTCCTGGACGTGGCTCCTCTGCTCGGGGAGGCGATTCGCAGGATACACACAAACGAATCGGTGAGTTCGCTGTTCGACTGAAATTCAATCTGGAGGAAACGATGCACGATATCATACTCAAGGGCAGCATCAGGGAGGAATCGGGGACGAAGATCGCACGCAAGCTCCGCGCCCAGGGGGAAGTGCCGGGTGTGCTTTACGGTCACATGGAGGAACCGATACATCTATCACTCTCGGCACACGAACTGTGGCACATTCTCCACCACGCGACCAGCGAGCACCTCATTTTGACGCTCGACATCGAGGGAATGAAAGAAGGGGAGGCGCTGACCCTAGTCAGGAACGTACAGCATCACCCTGTCACCGGAGATATCCTGCACGTAGATTTTCAGCGGATATCCCTCACCGAGAAGATCAAGGTCGGGGTACCGATCGTACTCATCGGTATGGCGCGCGGCGTAAAGGAGTTCGGCGGTATCCTCGATCATGGTGTGCGCGAGGTCACGATCCATTGCACTCCGAAACAGATCCCCGAGGCCATCGAGGTCGACGTGACCGATATGGAGATTGGCAACTCGTTACACATTCTGGATATAGCGGGGCAGTACCCTGAGCTCGAGTTTCTCGACGATCCCAATGTGACGCTGGCGCATGTATCCCATCCAAAGAAGCTCGAGATTCCCGAGGAAGAAGGGGAAGCGGCGGAGAAAGAGGCCGCTATCGAAGAAGGGGCAGGGGCTGCACCACAGGGGGAGGAAACGGCCGGCGAAGGAGAGGAATCGTAGCAGGGAATGTCCAGTATATCTCTGCTCTTCGGCCTCGGAAATCCGGGAGCCACATACCGGCACACGAGACACAATATCGGCCGCTATGCACTCGCAATGCTGGCCGACCGTCACACGCTTTCCTGGGAGCCGGTACGTGCTGTTGCACTGCGTTCCCGGTGGCGATACGCCGGACGACAAGTCCTTCTCATTCAATCAGTTACATACATGAATGTCTCCGGGCGTGCGCTCGCCGCCTGTGGCGATATTGCGCCGGGCACGATGATCGCCGTCTGCGATGACATCAACCTTCCGCTGGGGCGGCTTCGTATACGGACCGGGGGCGGCAGCGGAGGTCACCGGGGACTCGAATCGATCATCGATACACTTGGCACAGAAGAGTTTCCCCGACTGCGCATGGGTGTCGGTGCCCCGGAAGGGGATAACGACGTAAGTGAATACGTTCTTTCGACGTTCGATAATGAGGAGCAGGCAGCCGTTACCGTGATGGTGGGAACGGCGGTTGACGCGCTCGAGGTCGTTGTCACAGAAGGCCTCGAGGAAGCGATGCAGCGCTATAATCGAAAAGATCTCCCACCGGCCTGATTCTGTTTTTGATCACCGGTGTAACCGTGCGCTCTTGAAGCGGGGAGAATCTATAGACCCGCGCGGAAAACAGGCTCTTGACCATGCCGGGATAATATGGTATATTGCGCTGCACTGAAACGGACCGGCGCATTTGATGCGGCGACCGTTATCATGCATGAATAATTCCCTACTTTCCGAGTAAATGCTGGGAAAGTCGTAGAGACCGAAGGGAGGGACCAACTGATGCGTTCCT
>CBFCXB010000185.1:0-5872 GCA_965601905.1 uncultured bacterium
GTGCCATCGGAGTCTCGCGTGTAATTGCGGCTCAGCGGCAGCGCGACGCGGGCCGCTGCAGCCGCAATTCGCTGGCGCGGCGCGAAGCGCCCGCGCCAGCGAATATTGGTTATGTCCGGGCGTATCCCCTGCCGAGCACGATCCGTCCCCAGTTTCGCCGCACCCACCCGGCCGGCCTCACGGGATTACGCAGCATCGATGTTCTCGCCGTACAGATCATCCAGCAGGGTTCACGGCAGCCGTCGACCGCGCCGCGGATCCGGCGGGCGCTCTCACTGCGCCATATCTCTTCAAAGGAATGCACCGTGATATCGCCGATTTCCCTGTTCAGGGTGAGACAGGGATACACCTTGCCCACGGGATCCATAAAAAAGGAATCGCGTCCGGCACGGCACCCGAGCGCCCGTTCGCCGCGCAAATTGTACCGGGCTATACCTGCGTAGAAATAGGCACGAAGCCATCGCTTCGGGCTGAAGCTGAGGAGTTCTTTCCGGATAATGTATTGCAGTTCCTGTTCGAGCGCAGCGGGCGCGACGCGCTGGTTGTCCTCGGTGGAAAAGTAAAACTCGGAGTTCTGCGCTACCGAGGTGGTGAACTGATAGCCGAATTGGCGCGAGAGATCGTAGACCGCACCGAGATGCCTGACGTTGTCGCTCTGCGCCGTGAATGCAATGCGGACGTTGCGGTATCTGATCTGCTTGAGTTGCTTGAGCGTTTCGAGCACCTTATCGAATCCTCCCGGCACACCCCTGATGCGATCGTGCACATCACCGATGCCGTCGATCGACACGGCGAGCCCCACCCGTTGTCCGATCCTGAGGAGCGCCGGCGCGGCATGCATGATCCGCCGCCGCTGAAAGCCGTTCGTCGATATCACGATGCGGGGATGGCGGCAGTGCTCGTCTATGACGCGCACGACATCAACGATATCCTCGCGCAAAAAGGGTTCTCCGCCGGTAATGTTGACATCCCGCGGCGTCCGGGGAAGCCGGCGGAACTCATCCGGCGCCAGCTCCTTGCCGGGGGACAGCTTCCATATGCTGCACATATTGCAGCGGGAATCGCACCGGTAGGTGACGGTGATAACCGCATCGATCGGCCCTTTCCCTTTCATGCGACTCCTTCCGCCCGGCCACCCTGGAGAGAGCGAAACAGTGCCGCGTACTCCGCGACCATTCGGGCCTGTGAAAATTCCGATTCCGCTCGTTCACGCGCCCGCTCGCCCATCGCCGCCCGTCGTCGGGCGTCACGTTCGAGATCGAGCAACGCCTCCGTAAGCTTCTCATCATCCCCCGGTGGTATAACGAGACCCTCCCGTCCGTCCGTAATCATCTCAGGAATCGAGCCGACGGCGGTCACAACCACCGGAACACCGCATGCCATCGCCTCGAGCACCGAGAGGGGAAACGTTTCCACGACGGGGTACGAACACAACACCGATACATCCGATGCAGCAAGAATCACGGGAATATCGTCGCGCGCACCCATGAACCTGACCGCATCCCACAGCCCAAGTTCCCCGGTGAGACCATGCAATTTTCCTGCCTCTTTTCCATCGCCCACCACCAAAAATATGCCGCGCCCCCCCTTGGCGCGGAACCGTGCGGCGGCCCGGAGAAACATTTCGTGGTTCTTCTCGGGGCGGAGTGCCGCCACGATCGTTACAACGAAATCGCCCGGGGCGAGCTCGAGCGATTCCCTGACACGGTCGCGCTGCCGGCTCGATTCCACCGGTCTGAAACGCTCGGTGTCGATCCCATTGTTGATGACGGCTATCCGGGAATGATTGATTCCCCCCCGGCGCGCCACGTAATCGGCGTGCACCGCGGAGAGGGCGACGACGCGATCGTAGAGGGGCAACACCAACCGGTCGGTGAACGTGAATGATCCCTTCTTCCCCCACAATCCCGTCGAATGAACAGGAGTGATGCACCACCGGACACCCGCCGCACGAGAGGCCAATCCTCCCCAGAAGAGGGCATCGTGATGATCGAGGGCATAGAGAATCGATTCACTCTCCCCGCGAAAGAGTTTGTAGAGGCGAACAAACACTCCGGGGTCGCACCGCGAGCGCATCATACCGGAGCGTAATTCAACACCACGCCGGGACAGCTCCTCCCCCACGCTCCCCGGTCCGTGCAGGCAGATGATAAACGGATTGAAACCGTGACCGGGCAATCCGAGCGCGAGGGCCCGTACAACCTTCTCGGCGCCACCCAGCACGAGTGTGGATGCGAGGATAAAAACCGTGCAGTGTTTCCCGGGAGAAGCCATTGCACTGGCCATTAGAGATAGGGTGCCTCCCTCCGCCCCGTTTTACATCGAAGTTTCTCGATGCCCCCCACGACACGCGCCGGATTCCCGTACGCAACCACCCCCGCCGGAAGATCCTTGGTCACAACCGATCCACTGCCGACGAGCGTCCGTTCTCCGATCTCGACGCATGGAAGTATCGTCACATTGACACCGATACGGCAATCCCGTCTGAGCACGGGGCCCCTCATGCATTCCCTCGAATCGGGACACCCCGGATGAATGTCGTTCGCGATGGTCACACCGGGGGCCATGAAAACATCGTCCTCGATCACGGTGAATTGTGCGATGTATATGTTGCAGTGGACCTTGACGTTGTTGCCGATGGTGCACCCATAATCGATCACGGAGTTGTTCCAAATGGAGAAACGCTCTCCTATCGTGTTCTCTTCCCTGACGACGACATTATGCCCCGTCTCGAGGTGTGCGCCGATGGTAGATCCGGCATACAGCACGGATCCGCTCCGTATGCGAGCTTCGGCACCGATCGTCAGTTCATCGCTGACGCCGCCTCGCGGTGAAAGGTATCCGACTATCGCTTCGGGATCGATAACTGCGCTCGGCCCCAGCGTCACCCTCCCCAGCCTGCGTGGTGAGATATCAGCAGCCATAATGTACCTCACAAACTGGGATACTCGATGTTCATCTCCGCCCCGTTTTTCTTCATCGACCTATCGGCGGCCTCGAGCGAGAGAAGCACTTCCAGCCCGTGGACGCCGCTGCTCCGCGGCATCGCGGAGTCCCTGATGCAGTCGATGAAGTGCTGGCACTCGATCTTGAGCGGTTCGGCGTCATCGAGCTTCGGGATGGAGATGTCACCATAGCGATATGAAAGCTGGAACTCACCGAAGGTATCGTAGTGCGGCTGGACCGTTACTCCTTTATCGTAGATGCGTATCTTCTCGAGACTCGATACGTCATCGTAGACAAGCATCTTCTTGCTGCCGACCACCGTCGTCTTGCGAATCTTGTTGGGATTCAGCCAGGAAACCTGGATGTTTGTAAGAATGGAATCCGGATACCGGAGCGTGATGAATGCGACATCTTGTATATCCGGTCGAATGTACGAATGCCCGACCGCCGAGACCGCAATCGGACGCGAATCGAGGATATAGTTGAGGATTGATACATCATGCGGCGCCAGGTCCCAAATAACATTTATATCTTCCTGGAATAGACCGAGATTCACCCGTGAGGTGGAGATGTAATAGATATCTCCCAACTCACCCGACCGTATCAGATCCTTGATCTTATTCACCGCCGCCGTGTAGACGAACGTATGGCCGACCATCAGGGTACGCCTCTTCTCATTGGCGAGCTTGATCAGTTCGACACCCTCGTTGATAGAACCGGCAAGCGGTTTTTCAACAAACACGTGTTTTCCCTTTTTAAGCGCCTCCTTGGAGATCGGGAAGTGAGAAGACACCGGCGTGGCAATGACGACGGCGTCTATCTCGGGATCCGCGATGACGGCCCCGAAATCTGTCGTCGTATTGATAGAAGGGTACAGCGCCTTCATGTGATTGAGCCGATCCTGTGAAAGATCGGTGCACATCCTTACAGTGGAGTCCTTCAGGCCTATGAAGTTTCTGATGAGGTTGGGACCCCAGTAGCCGCAACCGACAACACCGACAGTAAGCAATGTTCCTCCATCCGCTAGAATCCGCCGGTCCCTACCAGCATAACCGGTACCGTTTGCAGCATGATCCTGGTATCGAGCCGCAGGGACCAGTGTTCAATGTAGTACAAATCCAGCATGACCATTTCATGAAACGGCACGCTGCTTCTCCCGCTCACCTGCCAGAGCCCCGTGAGACCCGGCTTGACCGTCAGCCGCAGTTTGTGCCAGTCCTCGTAATACTCGTACTCGTAAACCAGCGGCGGCCGCGGTCCGACGATTGACATCTCCCCCCTGAGAACATTGATGAACTGCGGTATCTCATCGAGACTCGTCCTCCGCAGGAAATTGCCGACCGCCGTTACGCGCGGGTCGTCCTTCAGCTTATACTGGGAAGATTCCTTCTCGTCAAGTGCGGATTTCGGTAGTTGCCCTTGAATGAAGCTGCGGGTGAATTCGCGATGGAGGCTGTCATCACAATTGGTCTTCATGGTGCGGAACTTGTAGAGAGTAAAGTCATTCCCCTGCTCCCCTATCCGTTCCTGTGTGAAGAATACGGGGCCTTTGGATGTGATCTTGATCAGCAATGCAACAGCGAATAGAAACGGGAAACCCACAATAACTACAAAAAGTGAAATGGATAGATCAATAAAGCGCTTGAGGAATCTCTCGCACCTACTTCTCTCCCGTATGGTAATCCGAGGCTTCCCCGAATCCCTCTCCGCAAGATGCTGATCCTTATATGTGCTGTCCAGGGCTAACGAGTTCTTTATCATAGCAATGCTGTCCTGCCTCATGGACTCGTATTATGTATGCCGTTAACCGTTAGCCTATACGCTCCTCCTTTGTTGAACCGTCACTGCGTGGTCTCAACACTGCGAAGCACTTCACAGACTCGATCTACGGCCTCCTCTCCAAGTTCCGGGAACATCGGAAGTGAGATGAGCCCCTTCATAAGGCTCTCAGCCACGGGGTATCTCCCGTTCTTCGCTCCCAGGCTTGAGAATGCAGGCTGCAGATGGATCGGTGTGGGGTAGTGTTCCCCCCACTCGATGCCGGCACCCGACAGTGCTTTTCCTACTGCTTCCTTGTCCGTGCACCAGATGGTGAAGAGGTGGTATACAGCCTTTCGATCAGGCTTCTCCACCGGCAAAATATAACCGGCGCCCTCGAGATTCTTTCTGTACCGCGCGGCCAATTCCCTGCGTCTCTCGTTCCATTCGTCGAGATACCGCAACTTGACGCGAAGGACGGCCGCCTGGATGGAATGGAGACGGTTGTTGTATCCGATCTCGCTATGCACGTTCTTTGAAAACTGGGCGTGGTGCCGCAGGGCCTTCACCCGCCCTATAATTTCCTCCTCGTTGCTCGTCACCGCGCCCCCCTCCCCGAATGACCCGAGATTCTTGCTCGGGTAGAACGAGAAGGCCGCGGCGTGTCCGAGCGATCCCGATTTTCTCCCCTTGTAGGTAGCGCCGTGCGACTGGCAGGCATCCTCGATTACGACGAATTTATGCTTTTCGGCCAGTTCCATGAGCGGATCCATATCGCAGCACTGCCCGAACAGATTGACGGGCACCACCGCCCGGGTACGGGGCGTCACGGCGGCTTCCACTTTCGCCGGATCGATCAGGTGCGTATCTTCATGTACATCGACCAGAACCGGCTCGGCCCCCGTCATCGCGATCGATTCGACGGTCGCGACGAAGGTATTGGGGACGGTAATGACCTCATCCCCCGGACCTATCTGGCAGCTCTGCAGTATCAGATGCAGCGCCGATGTGCCGGAGCTCACGCCAGCGCCGTAACGGGCCTCGCAATAGGCGGCGAACTCCTCCTCGAAGCGTTCCAGCTCTGGACCCAGCACAAAAGCGGTGTTGTCGATGACACGCGCTATCGCTTCATCAATCTCCGCCCGGATCTTTTGCGTACCCTCGCTCA
>CBFCXB010000186.1:0-5834 GCA_965601905.1 uncultured bacterium
ATTACGTTACATGTCCCCCGATTCCGAGGCGCGACTGTCAAGGAAAAGGAGGGACGTCATGTCATTGTGGAGTTTTCGGAAGAACGTGCAGGAGCCGGCGGACACGGGGCGGGCTCAAAAGAGAAAAAAGACGGTTAAGCGCTCGCCGCTGCCTGTTCTCGCTCGGAACAACGGAGAGCTAGACGGAGGGCCATTGAAGTGGTATTATTACGTTACAGCCTCATGAAAGAATCGGGTGACGTGTCACGTAATTACGAAGCCAAAATCAGGACAGATTAAGTAGGCGCTACAAGGACAATATCTCCGCTTCCCTCAATTTCGTGATAATCTGTTCAGCGGTGAAACGCTTTCTGGACATATATATACCCCCTTAAAAAGCAGGCTGAGTATAACTCATAACCTAGATCAATTACAGGGGGTCAGGTCAGTTCGGTATGGACCTTCTCAAGTACGTGCCGGACGGCTACAATAAGCATCTCCTGCGGAACGATTGTCCCGAATGTTGTGATTGCTGGAGTTACGCGGTCAGAGAGTCGAGGGCCTGCGCCGAGTTTAACCAGGGCAGAGCGCTCATCGTTTCCATTGGATCGGGCGCCCACTACTACGACATGAATTTCTGGTTCGAGGTGGCTTCCGGCTTCGATATATCCAAGTTGAATCCAAACCATGTATTTCCGTTTTTACTGGGGATAAGCTGCGATCTGGGAGCTTTCGATAAAACGGAATCGCCGCAGTGGGGGCGACCGATTTGTGAGCGTCTCCTTTTCGACGACGACCGGGGGATAATCGGCATGTTCGCTCCCACGAGGGGAAGTTGGCAAACGGGCAATTACATAATTGGCAAACTCGTTCTTGAGAATCTGTACACGTACGGCGCACCGTCTCTCGGGCATGCATGCGCCCTGGCGCAGAGGGATCTGATCATCCAGCATCCTGAATACTTGGATCTGGCCGAGTCGTATGTATTTCTCGGAGATCCGGCCTTAAAGCTTTTCGGTAGTGTGATAACAGCATCCGCCCCTCCGGCATGCAACGTCATGGTGAACTATGTTGTAAATGATTTTCTGTTCGCGTGCCCCGGCGGGGATGCACAGGAACTGCAGGCTGAGTTGTCATTCATATTCAATTTCGGGGATCCGTACGATATATCCAAGGAAGATATTTCTCTTCAGCATTCACAAGATGAGGGATCATTTGTAATATTCCACGAGGGTGCAATCAACGCACAGGAAGATGCCGTAGCGCCGGATTATACCACGACTTTGGCACATGCATACTTCGGTGGGTGCGGATGCGATACGATATCGATCGCCGTAGACGATCGTCCCGTCGGCTCCGCATTGGTAAGTGTGAAGACCTGCGACCTCGATGGATCGGGGAAGGTTGAGCTTGGAGATCTCGCTATATTCGGGGAGTCGTATAACAAAGCCTCCTCGGATTCGGGCTTCAGTTCCTGCTGTGATTTCAATGGAGACAACAAGTGCAATCTTTGCGATTTCAGCTTTGTCGGAGATCATTATAACGATGAGCACCCGTGGTATCAGCAGGGATCGTTGGTGTCAGCACTTGAAATATCAGACGTTACGGTAGCATTGAAGATAGAGCAGATCAAGGCGCCGGGCGATAAGACGCAGCTTTTTGTGACGATCGATCTTATAAACGCGCAGGATGTATCTCAGGTGTGTTTGGGATTGGAAAATACGCAAAAAAACACGAGGTATTCAGGATGGGAAAACGGTGCTGAATTCCAAAAGACCGTTCTCGTATCGCCATTGGAAAAGCACGGCGGGGAAATACTCTTTATCTATGCATACGGCGGACGAGAGATTGGAAAGAACCGTATTACGATGGGAACCGTTGAGTATTTCGCGGGCGGTTCCGGGAAAAGACCTCTTTCGCTTGAGGATTTCAAAATAGTTATCGGCGATATCATGGATGCAAAAGGAAACATCAAAACAATTCGGGACGTAGAGCCTCGTTGTTTCGTCGGTGAATCTCCCACGTATGAGAACCGTCTCTATGCAAGTTTTCCCAATCCATTCAATCCGGCAACAAAAATCACGTTTTCGATTGCGGAAGATGCCAGTGTGAACCTTTCGATATACAATGTCGCGGGACAGTTGATACGTTGCCTCGTAAACGAATACAAGCGGAAGAACACGTATACCGAGATATGGGACGGAAAAGACAATAACGGAAATCACGTGGCCAGCGGAATATATTTCTACAGGCTCAAGACAGATTCATTTTCCAATTCTAAAAAGATAGTGCTGATAAGATAGGATCGGCGCGAAAAAGCGCCCCCTTCCGGGCGCGCAGAAACGGCGCTGCGCGAGGATCGCGCGGCGAAATGTCGCTTGTATCTTCAGCCGCCGGCCCTATTATGTACCGTGCGGCAGGAGGTGTGATGAGAAAGAGAGAATATCTACGGTGCGGATCTTTCGGGACGATCTTCATGGTCGTTTTTCTGGTTCTGCATTCGGGGTGCGCGCCGTCGGGCGGGGATAAGAAGGAAGGGGGCGAGATGAGGATCGCGTTTCTGCACCACAGCACGGGAAAGGTGATCTGGGATGCCGGCGTGAGGGAATGGTTCGACGGGTACCGGCGGGAAAGAGGAAAGCGGTACCGGATAGACGAGATGACCTTCCCCCGCCGTTCACCCTACGGGTGGAAGAACTACCCGTACGATTACTGGAATATCTGGGTCAGGAATGAGGGGCCGAAAAAATACATGAAGGAGCCGACGCTCGAGATATTGGCCAAGAAATACGATCTCATCATCTGGAAGCACTGTTTTCCGGTGAGCGATATCGGCCCCGACACGGGAGAAGCCGACATCGCCTCCGAGGCGCGGCGCATCGAGAATTACACGCCCCAGTACGACGCTTTGAAGGAGAAGATGCGGGAATTTCCGGAGACCGCGTTTCTCGTCTGTACCGGCGCGGCGCTCACCGCCGGTGCGACCGACGGGGACTCGGCGCGCCGCGCGCGGATGTTCTTCGAATGGGTGCGGGACGAGTGGGACGAGAAGGGTGACAATATATATATCTGGGATTTCCACGCGCTCGAGACGGAGGGCGGGCTGTACCTGAAGGATGAATATGCGGCCGGACCGACGGACTCCCATCCCAATGATTCGTTTGCGCGCCGTGTGGCCCCGCTCCTCTGCCGGCGGATCGTCGATGTGATCGAGGGGCGGGGGCATGCGACAAGCCTGACGGGGGAATGAGCATGCTCCCGACACCGGGCACCGTGCATTGGACGATGCGGCGGGGAAATCCTGTTGACAACGCATATCATTGAGAATAGCGTTTAATACGCATGGTGAAAGGAGGGCGACCGATGCCTCATTGTCATGAAATGAAAAAGGGTGAGATCTACGGCTGCAAGGAGTGCGGGCTGAAATTTGAGGTCATCGAGGAGTGCACCGAGTGTGTGACCGAAGAGGGAGAATGCAAGCACGAGACATGCGAGTTCACGTGCTGTGACGAGCCGATGACCCTGATGGAATAGCGGCGTCAGTATCAGCGACGTGCGACAATTCGTCTTTCTACCATATCATGGGCCGGTGTATTCGTTCGTGAATGCGCCGGCTCGTTGCATTCATTCAATGGACGGCCGGGAAGCCTCGGCACCGGATTCGTGAATGCGCCGGCTCATCGGTATTTATTGATTAGCCAGGTGAATTCCTTCTCCGAGAGAATCTTCAAGCCGAGCTTGCGGGCCTTGTCGGCCTTGGAGCCGGGGTCCGTTCCCGCCACGACGTAATCGGTCTTTTTGCTCACGCTGGAGCTGGCCCGGGCGCCGAGAGACTCGACGAGGCGCTCGGCCTCGGTGCGCGTGTAACCATCGAGGCCGCCGGTGAAGACGAAGGTTTTTCCCCCGAGCGGCCGGTCGCCGCCGCGGCCCTCCGGCGGAACGATCTCGACGCCGCACGCGAGCATCGCCGCGATCGTCTCGCGGTTGTGCTTCTCCGAGAAGAATTGATGAACGCCGTGCGCCACCTCCGGTCCGACCTCGTGGATTTCCACGAGCTCCTCCTCCGGGGCTTTCATCACGGCATCGAGCGATCCGTAATGCTCGGCGAGGACCAGCGCGATGTGCTCGCCGACGTTCCGGATGCCGAGCGCGTAGAGGAACCGGGCGAGGTCGATCCGTTTCGCCGATTCGATGGCGGCGAGCAGGTTCTCGGCCGACTTGTCGGCGAACCTCTCGAGTGGAAGGAGCGTTTCCTTCTCCAGCGCGAAGAGATCGGCGATGCTTGACACGAGACCGCGCTCCACCATCATCTCGACCGTTTTGTAGCCGAGTCCGTCTATATCGAACGCCCCCTTCGAGGCGAAATGCGTGATGCCGCGCCCGAGCTGCGCCGGGCAGGATATGCCACCCGTGCAGAAATGGTACGCTCCCTCCTCGTCGATACGCGATCCGCAGACGGGGCACTTGGCGGGCATTGTGAACGGGGCGCCGCGCCGCTTCCGTGGCGAGGCAATACGTTCGACGACGGCGGGGATCACATCCCCCGCACGCTCGATACGCACCCGGTCGCCGATGCGGATATCCTTCTTCGCCACCTCCCCCGCATTGTGGAGGGTGGCCCTGCTCACCGTGACCCCGCTCACGTCGACGGGCCGAAGGAGCGCGACGGGCGTGAGTTTTCCCGTGCGGCCGACCTGTACAACGATATTCTCCACCCTCGTCACCTCGCGCCGCGGCTGGAACTTCAACGCCAGCGCCCACCGGGGGGAACGCGTGCGGGTGCCGAGGACATCTCGGAACGCCTTGTCGTCGACCTGGATGACGACACCGTCGATCTCGAATGGGAGCTCATCCCGCGCCTCTGCGATCTCGCCGTGGAAGGCGATCGCCTCTTCGATGGCGCGGCAGCGTTTCCAGTGCGTGTCGACGCGGAAACCATATCGGGCGAGTGTTTCGAGCTCATCCGCGTGGGACGCCGCCGGCCCGGCGCCTTCCAGCAGCATGATCTCGTAGGCGAAAAAGGTGAGTTGGCGCTCGGCGGTGACGCGCGAGTCGAGCTGGCGTATCGAGCCGGCCGCGGCGTTCCGGGGATTGGCGAATGCGTTCTGGCCGCGCTCCGTCATCCAGCGGTTCAGCTCCTGGAATCGCGCGAGCGGCAGCAGCACCTCGCCGCGGACGGCGAGCAGCGCGGGTGCGGCGCCTTCACGCAGCCTCAGCGGCACCGCGCGGATCGTGCGGACGTTCGGCGTCACCTCCTCCCCCGTCGTGCCGTCCCCCCGTGTCGCGCCGCGAGTGAGCACGCCGTTCTCGTAGACGAGCTCGATCGAGAGGCCGTCGAATTTCGGTTCGACCGTGTAGGCGATATCCTCGATCTCCAGCCCGCGCTTCACCCTCCGGTCGAACTCGCGCGCCTCGTCGGCGTCTGAGGTCGAATCGAGGCTCAGCATCGGGCGGAGGTGACGCACGTTCGTCAGCTCGTCGCGTGGTGGGGCGCCGACGCGACGGGTGGGGGAGTCGGGGGTCACGAGGTCGGGGTACTGCTCCTCGAGCGATTCGAGCTCGCGCCGCAGCCCGTCGTACACCGAATCGGATATCTTCGGCTCGTTCTTTACGTAGTAGAGGTAATCGTGCCGGAGAATCTCCTCGCGGACTTTCCGTATACGTTTTTCGGCATCGGACCGGTTCATGGGCACACTCCCTACTCCCTTGCGCGTGACATTATACAACGGAGGGAGCGTGTCAGGGAAGGCGTTCCTGGTAGGAATCGGTATTGAAATTGAAACGGCGGGCGAGGTTGAGAAAGGATTCGATCGCCCGGCGTGTCTCGGCGGCATCGATCACGGGCGGCGTCTCGG
>CBFCXB010000187.1:0-5829 GCA_965601905.1 uncultured bacterium
ATGCATTTTTCCGAGGGCAGAAGCCGGGCGAGATATCATTTGTCTTATCGCTCCCCGCGGGAGAGCGAGAGGTGTCGCGTGTGCTGTCGCGGTACGGCATACGTGAGGGCGAGACGGCGCACCGGTTCCTCAGCTCTCTCGTCTACGGCGACTTTCCGCACGTCGAACCGCCCGAGACGCTGCACGCGGCCTCAGCGGCGCTTCCGATCGTTCTTGATGCGGTCGGGCATACGCCCGATCCCGCGCTCACCCTGAAAAATCTGGTTCGGATCGTGAAGTCAACCGGAGCGGTCCGCTCGACACTCGAGCTGCTCACCGTTGGAGACGACCTGCTGCGGCTGCTCCTCGTTATCGGGGGGCTCTCGACCCGCCTCACCGAGATAATATCGCGCCGGCCAGAGCTGCTCGATGCGCTGGCAGCGGGATTCACGCCGGACGGGCCGCCGGACGCCGCAAACAGCGAGGAGGCACTGGCGAGCGAATTGAAGCGATGGTACGAAGAGATGCTGCTCTACATTCACTGCCAGCACCCCATACCGGAACACGGGCCGTCGACGCTCGGTCCGCTCTTCTCGGATGTCCTTGAGAAGGCTGTCACGATCCTCTACGATGCGTGCGGCGGGGACGGTACAGGGATGGCGCTCTTCGCGCTCGGCTCGCTGGCCGCCCGCCGGTGCCGCTCGGGCAGCGATCTCGATCTTCTCGCGGTCATCCCCGATGGCGCCAACCCCCATCCAACCGCCGATGTCCTGCGTGGTATCATGGAGGGCACCCGGCGTGCCGGCCTCGCCACTGTCGACCCGCGCCTGCGCGGCGAGGGGAAAGGATCCCCCCTCGCGCAGACCGTCGGGTACTACCGGCGTTACTTCCCGGAGAGGGCCGACTTCTGGGAAATACTCACATTCACGAGGTGCCGCCTTCTGTGCGGGGATGCGAACACCGCAGAAGCGTTCGAAGGTATCGTGCGGTCGTTCCATGAACGAAACGATGTTAAAAATAATCTTAAAAATAATTTCCTCGGCTCGCGGCGGCGGCTCGAGCGGCTCTCGAAGGGCGTGTGGGACGTCAAGCACGCCCCCGGCGGGCTGTACGATATCAATTTCATTCTCGCTTCGGTGAATCTTTTGTTCCCGCTGGGTGAGCGACGGGCGATCGAATGGAGTGACTCGATCGAGCCGCTTCGATCGAACGGGCTGCTTCAGCTGGAAGAGATCAAGAGCCTCGCGCGGGCGTTCGATATCTATTACCTCGCGCAACACGCCGCGGCGCTGCACACTATCGCTTACCCGCCGCTCCCCGAGCGCGAGGCATTTCTCGAGTCTTATCTTGGCAGGCTCCTCGAGCCGATCGCACCCGGGGCGGGAAGTTTTACCGAAAAACTAGAGCATTTCAGAAAATGCACGAGAGGCATATTCACGCGATTCGTAGGGCGCGTTACGTAGATAGCCTTTTGCGAAGGCACCGCGCGCCGGCCTTTCGAATTGAATATTCGCCCGGAGACCGGCGTATTGCTAGTAGGAAACAAGGCAGCAAGGCACTGCAGGAAAGGTGGACCTACGATCTAATAAAAGCCTCACCCGTTCTGTTTCTGCCGTTTGCACTCTTCCCGTACGTCACGGTGATATATTTTCTGACGGTTTTGATGCGCGAATCCGTGCGCGAGCGGGAAGTTCCCGTGTTGGAATTGCAGAAAAGCAGAAGAACTTTATAATTATAGTAATTGACTTATTACCTATTTTGATGTATACTCGCTCCCTGGAGTATAAGCGATCATCTGAAAGACTTTCACAGGAAAGATGCTCACGACACCTTGTTCGCGGCGCGAGGTTGTACGTATACCTTGGGTTCCCGGCAACAGCATCAAAACATATTCGCTGAAATCTAACTGGGATTTTCTTAAAACTTAAATCCGCACAAAGGCCTTCATGTCTTTCAGGAAGGACTTGCCATGGTGAAGTGCGATAGCAGGAGACACACAACGGATTGGCGTGGCCTCGACGAGAACGGCAATCCCGCGAGCTCCGGCGCCTATATCTACCGTTTTAGGGCCAGAAAGGAGGTGTTCTCTCGTAAGATGGTCCTGCTGCGGTGAGTGTTTTATTGCCGGAGAAAAAACAATCTGCTCGAGCCCGGGAAAGGAGGTCCCTTTACAAAGCATGTCACTTGTCCTGTGCAAAGAACAGAACGAACCATTAATCTCACAACCCAGGAAAGGAGTCACCAATGTCAAACCGAACGTGTTATTGCATCATCTTGAGCGTCGCGATCCTGCTCTGCATGGCGTTCCCGCTTCAGGCGCAGTGGGTGACGGACGGCGCCGCCGTCAGCGCCGAAATGGCAGACCAGCAATTTCCCCAGCTCACGACGGACGGCGCCGACGGAGCGATAATCACGTGGGAGGACTGGAGAACTTATTACCGAAATGTCGGCGTAGCGCGAATAAATGCCTTCGGGTATCTTCAGTGGACATACAATATTCTTGTCGGTCTCGCTGCCGGCGATTCACTGCGCCCCCAGATCACATCCGACAGCCTTGGGGGAGCGATCGTCACCTGGCACGACGCACGCAACGGTAACTACGATATCTATGCACAGAGGATTCTCGCGAATGGCACGAAGCATGATGGCTGGCCGGTAGGCGGGGTGGGCGTCTGCGTGCTGGACAGCGCGCAGGTAGATCCGCGGATCGTATCCGACGGAGTCGGCGGGGCGATCATCGCGTGGGAGGACAAGCGCGGAGAATTCTTCAACGTCTATGCCCAGAGGATCGATGCCGGCGGAGGCGTTCACGCGGAATGGACCGCGAACGGCATCATCGTGAGCCAAACGTATTGCGATCAGGGATGGATCGAGCTCGCCCCCGACACCGAGAACGGCGCGATCATCACATGGACCGACCTGTCGGGTGAGGAGCCTCCCATTGGAGGAGATATATACGCGCAGAGAGTGCTCGGCAATGGAACAGTTGGGCCATTCTCTTGGGTGTCCAACGGCACGGCCATTTGTAAAGCGGTAAACGATCAGGTATACCCCAAAATAATCCCGGACGGCGCGGGAGGGGCGATCATCACCTGGAGCGACAAACGAGTAAACAATCACGACGACATCTACGCTCAAAGGATAGACGCCGACGGCGCCATCCATGCAGGTAACTGGAAAAACTATACGAACGGTGTGCCGATCTGCGTATATGACGAACGGCAGCGCATTCCCGAGCTCGCCTCGGATGGCGCAGAAGGAGCAATAATAACCTGGATGGACAGCAGGGAGGGAACGGACGACTGGGATATCTATGTCCGTGGAATCGATGCGAATGGGGTAACATGGGATTCGGCGGTTTGCGTCGCCGGTGCAACCAACGAGCAGAAAGTACCCGAAATCGTCTCGGACGGAGCGGGAGGCGCCATCATCGTGTGGCGTCACGGGCTGCCGGGGTTCTACGACATATACGCCCGGCGGGTTCTCCATGATGGCACGATGTCTACCGATCCGGTATGGCCGGCCGGCGGTGTCGCCGTCTGCACGGCCACGCAGGGTCAATCGTACCTGCAAGTCGTGCCATCCGGAATCGGCGGAGCACTTGTCACCTGGAATGATCATCGGAACGCAAACAACTTCGATATCTACGCCCAGCGGATCCCGCCGCCGAGCTGCGAAGTGACGTACGATTTCGTGTATTCCGACACTCTCTGGCAGGAGGAGTTCCTCTTCGGCTGCCCCCAGGGTGATGCATACGAGCTGAGGGTTGCCGTCGATTTCGACGATATCGAGACGATCTCCTTCTTCGGCCCCTCATACACCATTCCGGCTTCGGACATCACGATCGACGCGGTGGACGAGCCGTACATTTTCTGGAACGAGGGGGATATCATAGCCCAAGGACCCGCCGCCGCTCCCTCCTACACCGACACGATCGAACACTCTTGCGTGAGCGGGTGCGGCACGGCCGATATACCGGTTCGATTGATCGGTATGGTGGTGGGGAGCGTCGGCGGACTGGCCGTCAGGAGTCCTGACTTCACGGGCAATCCGTACGGCGCGGTCAATCTGTCCGATCTCGCTAAACTCGGACTCACCTACATGAAAAGCCTCGGAGATCCTGGCTACAACGAGTGCTTCGACTTCAATCCAAACGATACCATCAACAAGCCGGACCTTACACTGTTCGGGGCACATTACACGGACCAGTATCCCTTCCTGGGGAGCGCAATTCCTCCGCACTTGGAAAAAGGGCTGGCATACAACATGAGCCTCACCGCCGTGGAATCGATCGATACAGACCCGGACGGCACGACCCTCGTCACGCTCTCTCTCGCGGTCACCCGCGATATCACCACGGTGGCGCTGGGGATCGATCCCGGCCTCGAAGGATTGGAGTACCGCGGGTGGACGCCCAATCCGGCATTCCCGGGAACGCCTGTTGCCCTCACCATCGATCACGACGGGCGCAATCTGGTCTTTGTCGCGGCGCTGAACATGCAGCCGAAGGGAGACGGCGAGATCGAACTCGGTACGATCGAATTCGCGTTACAGGGTAAAAGTGGCGGCTACACCGCACCGAGCGAAGGACTCCCCTTCGTCTTCGCCGAAGCGCTCGATACCGGCGGGAAGATCAGGCGAATACAACTATCCGGGAGCGATGGTCACGACGTGCCGCCGCCGCTCGTGACCCGGCTCGGCGACAACTACCCCAACCCGTTCAATCCCACGACGACGATCGAGTACTCGCTCGCGCGCGACGCGCACGTGAGCCTGGCCATCTACAACGTCAGGGGTGAGCGTGTGCGCACGCTGGTCGATGCATTCCAGAAGAGAAACGAATACCGGGCAGTGTGGGACGGAACGGACGCAAACGGCAACGAGGTCGCGAGCGGCGTCTATTTCTACCGGCTGAAGACCGACGGCTTCGCGGAATCGAAGAAACTCGTTCTTCTGCGGTAGCGGCGCGATTTCAGAGTCATTCGAATGAAAGGAAGCGGAGAGAAACACTCCGCTTCTCTTCTCTATTCTCCAGTACGTCTACCGGACGAATATCCGTCTCACGATGCGCCCCCTACTCCAACTCCGCCGTCAGGCGGCGGCGGATCGCGCGCATCGTCGCCGCGTCGGTGAGCTTCGCGCCGGCGGCGGTCTTGACGTAGAACGAGTCGGCCGCCACGCCGCCGCGCGACGTGATCTGGGCGCTCTTTATATCGAGACCTTCCTCGCTGAAGATGCGGGTGACCCGGTAGAGAAGTCCGGGCCGGTCGGCGGCGGTGAGATCGATAATCGTACTCTCGCCGGAGAGATCGTTCTCGAACTCGACGACGCAGGGAACGGGTATACCTCCAGCGGCGCGGCGTTTCCACCGCATGATGTGGGCGCGGTACGCATCCTCGAGCTCCACCCTGCCTCCCAGCACGGCGTTCAGATCCCTGTTGAGCTTCTCCCAGGCGTCATGCGGCATGGAGAGCCCTCCGTCTATCCCCTCGACATGGAAGAGATCGATTACGGTCCCGTCGTCGCGCGTGAATGCGTAGGCGCCGAGTATATTGAGATCGTTTATCGTGATGACGCCGCAGAACTGCGAGAGCCTGAAGGGACGGTCCTTTGTGCAGACGGTGATCTCGAGCGAGTGCCGCAGGCGCCGGAACTGCGTCACCGAGAGGTGCCGCCGCAGTTTCAATGCCATATCGAGATGCGCCTGCGCCCGGGCCGGCGTGACGACCATCGTATAGCGGCTCGGCAGTCCCCCGAGGTGCTTCGCCATACTATCACGCAGTTCGCCGCGCTTCATCGAGTTGAATATTTTCTTTCGTTTCGCCTCCAGCACTTCGCCGTACGAGGTCC
>CBFCXB010000188.1:0-5819 GCA_965601905.1 uncultured bacterium
CCATCGATTTTACACACCGTCATCGGTCCGACCGGCATCATCGGCACCGTCGGGTTCGGTGCGGAGGACGTCCTCCAGGCCGCCACCCACACGACTCCCGCAACGGTCGATCTCTACCGGATCATCGCTGAATTTCGCCGGCGTGGGTGCAGATCGGTCGTTATGGAAGTCAGCTCGCACGCGGCGGACCAGGGGCGGATCGCCGGGCTCGAATTCGATGTTGCCGTTTTTACCAATATCACGAGGGACCATCTCGATTACCACGGGACGATGGATCGGTACGTCGCGGCAAAAGAGGCGTTCGCCGCGACCCTTGATATGCCCGGGCGTGCCAAGGCCCCCGGCGTTCTCGCTTACAACCGGGACGACGCGACGGTGGCCATGGTCGCGGGCCGATTCGGGGGGAAGATTGTTTCGTTCGGATTCAACGGGACGGCAGATGTTCGTGGAAAGGATTTAGAGGCGGATATGTCGGGCACCCGGTTCACGCTGGAGGCGGGCGATGAACGGACCGATGTGGATCTCGCGCTGCTCGGTCGTTTCTCCGCGCACAACGCCCTCGCAGCAGCGGCGGCGGGCCGCGCGCTCCGCATTCCGCTGACCGATATCAAGACCGGGCTCGAGACGGCGCGCATGGTTCCGGGCAGGTTCCAGGTCGTCTCCACCGGCAGGGGCCCGGTCGTCATCGTCGATTACGCCCATACGCCCGATGCGCTGGAGAATCTTCTCGCCTTTTGCCGCGAGCTCGGTCCCGATCGCATCGTGACGGTATTCGGGTGCGGCGGTGACCGGGATCGTGGCAAGAGGCCGTTGATGGGGCGTATCGCGTGCAGGCTCAGCGATATCGTATACGTGACCAGCGACAACCCACGGGGTGAGGACTCACAGGCGATCATCGGTGAAATACTGGAGGGGGCGAAGGGATCGGAAACGCCGCTGCGCGTGGTCGAGGATCGCGGGGCCGCGATACGAAGCGCGATTGGGGAGGCGCGTACCGGCGATATGGTCGTCCTCGCGGGCAAGGGTCATGAGCGGGTGCAAATCGTCGGGGAGCGGAGATTGCCGTTCAGTGACATCGATGAAGCGAGAGAGGCAATCAAGGAGGCGGAGGTGGAACATCAAGGTTGAACGCGCATGGGTGGTAAAGGCGCTCCGGAGCGCGGGGTACCGCGGTGACGGACCGGCTGACGGATTCATCGAGGGGGTGTCGATAGATACGCGGTCGGGATGCGCCGGCGCGCTCTTTGTCGCACTACCCGGTACTCACGGTGACGGACACGACCATCTCGGCTCCGCCGCCCGGCAGGGGGCTTCGGCGCTTCTCGTCTCGATGGAGCGGGTGGAGGATGCGCGAGAAGTGGCCGGCGGGATTCCCGTGCTCGGCGTCCCCGATCCACTCGAGGGGCTGCTGGCCATCGCCGCGGCCTACCGGGACAGGGTCGATCCGACCGTTATAGCCGTCGCGGGCAGCACCGGAAAGACGGAGACCAAGGAGATGATCGCGGCGATGCTCTCTTCCCGGTTTACGGTCCACGCCACTCCGGGAAACCTGAACAACCATATCGGGCTGCCCCTCACCCTGCTGGGTATGGAGGGGAATGAACAGGTCCTGGTCGCGGAGATGGGTGCGAATCATAAAAACGAGATCAAGCGACTCGCCGGGATCGCCCGCCCGGGAATCGGTGTCATTACGAATATCGGCCCCGGACATCTCGAGTTCTTCGGTTCACTGAAGGGAGTCGCCGCCGCGAAGTCGGAGTTGCTCCAGGTGCTGCCGGCCGGCGCAACGGCGATCCTCCCGGCGGACGACGAATTCATCGAGTACCTCCGGTCAAGGACGCAGGCCGCCGTGGTGACATTCGGATTCGCTGAGGGCGCCGATGTGCGTATCCAGAGCGAGGAGCGGCTCCAGGGGGCGGGATACCGGTTCACGGTCGGCGCGGTCGAGACCGAGATACGGCTGTGCGGGAGGCATCACATGCTGAACGCCTCTGCGGCCGTGGCCGTCGGTTCCGTGCTCGCTGTACCGGCGGACGTGATATCTTCCGCCGTTCGTGAATACCGCGCGGTCGACGGGAGGGGTGTTCTGTTCCTGCTCGACGGCATCACCTTCGTGGACGATTCGTACAACGCCAATCCGGCCTCGCTCAGGGCGGCGGTGGATGCGTTCATGGAGATGCCGATCGGTGGAAAGCGCTATCTCGTACTGGGGGATATGCTCGAGCTCGGCGAGCGGAGCGGAGAGCTGCACAGTGAAACGGGTGTCTATTGCGGCAAGGCGGGAGTGGACGGTCTCTTCACCCTCGGCAGCGAAACCGTTGAGCTGAACCGCGCCGCCGCGGAGCAGCGCAAGGCGCCCCCCGATATCAGCCATTTCATCGATACCGACACGCTGGCCCGCCACCTCGACGCATTTCTCGCGGAGGGGGACGGTGTGTTGATCATGGGATCGCGCGGCATGGAGATGGAACGGGTGATCGAGGCGATCGAGAAGCTGCGCGGGAAGACGAAACGGAGGGTGGACTGATGCTCTACCATCTGCTCTATCCGCTCAAGGAATACTTCTTCGCCTTCAATGTCTTCCGCTACATCACATTCCGCGCGGCCTACGCGACGGTCACGGCGCTCGTCATCTGCATTATTCTCGGGCCCCGCCTCATCCGCTGGCTCAAACGGTTCCAGATCGGACAGCGGATTCGAAAGGAAGCACCGGCGAGCCACAATCACAAGGAGGGAACGCCGACGATGGGAGGTGTTCTCATCATCGCCGCCGCCGTGGTGCCGACCCTTCTATGGGCGAACCTGCGGAATCCCTACATCCAGCTTGTACTTGTCGTGACGGTCTGGACCGGCTTGCTGGGATTTTGGGACGATTATCTCAGCGTGGTCCGCAAGCGCGACAAGGGGCTCGTCGGCAGGTACAAGTTGCTTGGGCAGCTCTGCTTCGGTGCGGTGCTCGGCATCTTTCTCTATTTCAATCCAATCGTGCAGGAGGGTATGACGAGAACCGCCGTTCCGTTTTTCAAAAATCTCTATATCGACTGGGGCGTGTTGTATATCCCGTTCGTCATGATGGTCGTCGCCGGCACATCGAACGCGGTGAATCTCACCGACGGACTCGACGGCCTGGCCGCCGGTGTCGCTGCATTTTGCTTTTTCGCCTTCGCGACGCTCGCATACCTGAGCGGGCACAAGGTATTCGCCGAGTATCTCAATATCCTCTACCTCGACGGAGGGGGAGAACTCACGATCTACTGTATGTCGGTAGTCGGGGCCGCCCTCGGATTTCTGTGGTTCAATACGCACCCGGCACAGATCTTCATGGGGGATACCGGTTCCCTCGCCCTCGGCGGGGCGCTCGGCACCGTCGCCGTACTGCTCAAGAGGGAGTTTCTCCTCGTTATCATCGGCGGAATTTTCGTCGCCGAAGCATTGTCGGTGATTATACAGGTGGCATCGTTTCGTCTCACCGGAAGGCGGGTATTCAGGATGGCGCCGCTGCATCACCATTTCGAGCTCAAGGGATGGCCGGAGAGCAGGGTCGTCGTGCGGTTCTGGATCGTCGCAGTGCTGCTCGCACTGCTCAGTATCAGCACGCTGAAGTTGCAGTAATGATATATGTCGCAAATGGCTGTAGGGGTAAAACAAGGAAGGTTCACAGGGTGAAGGGATTGATGGCGGGCAAGAAGATACTGGTGCTCGGCCTTGCGCGGAGCGGTGCGGCGGCGGTGCGGTTGCTCCGTGAGGCGGGTGCCGAGGTTGTTGCGGCGGACGAAAATCCGGCTGTCTCCGCCCCGGACGTGACGGGCGGCCTGCCGGTGGAAATCGGTCCGTTCGATCCATGCCTGCTCGACGGTTGCGACGAGGTCATCGTGAGTCCCGGTGTGCCGGTCGATCATCCCTTCCTCACCGAGGCGGCCCAACGGGGAGTTCCGGTCGTGAGCGAACTCGAACTCGGCTGGCGGTTCGTGCGGGGGCGGGTGATCGCCGTCACCGGAACGAACGGGAAATCGACAACCGTCTCGATGATCGGCGAGATCCTGCGCGAGTCCGGTTCTCCCGTGATCGTCGCCGGGAATGTCGGTCTTCCCCTTTCCGGAGTTGCCCGCGATCTCGGCCCCGAGGGATTCTACGTGCTCGAGGTGAGCAGCTTTCAGCTCGAGACGGTCAAGGATTTCCATCCCGCGGTGGCGGGCCTCCTCAATCTCACGCCCGATCATCTCGACCGGTACGCGTCCGTTGAGGACTACTATCGGGCCAAGAGTCGGATCGTCGAGAACTGCGGGCGGGAGGATACCCTGTTCTACAACGCCGAGGATCACCGTTGCGCGGCGATTGCCGAAACGTTCACGGGAGCGAGCGTGCCCTTTTCGTCCCGGCGGCCGGTGGATGGCGGTGTGTATCTCGACGGCGATCGGATCGTCCGTCCGCGGGATGGAGAACTGGAACGGGTGATGCTGCGCAGCGAACTCGGCACCGTCGGTCTCCACAATGTCGAGAACGCCCTCGCGGCGGTTGCGGCCCTCTCGTCCTTTGCCATTCCGGCCGAGGCGTGCCGCAGCGCGCTGGCCGGGTTCCGGGGACTTCCGCACCGCATGGAGGAAGTGGCGGTTGTGGGTGGTGTCTTCTTCTTCAACGATTCCAAGGCGACCAATGTGGAGGCGACGGTCATGAGCCTTGCGGGGCTCGATGGGAAGGTTGTCCTGATCGCGGGTGGGCATGACAAGGGAGGGGATTTCACCAAGCTGCTTCCGGTGCTGGGGAATGTTCGCGCCGTCGTCGTGATCGGCGAGGCGGCTCCGTTGATCGAGGGGGCACTGGCTGCTCACGTCCGTGTTGAGCGGGCCCGCTCGATGGAGGAGGCGGTAGAGACCGCATATGCGCTGGCCCGTCCCGGCCAGCTCGTGGTGCTCTCACCGGCCTGCGCGAGCTTCGATATGTTCGACAACTTCGAGCGCCGCGGTGAGATATTCGGTGAATGTGTGCGTCGCCTCAAGGAGCGTACCGGATGAGCGAGACGCGGAAATATGACCGCCAACTGTTCTGCGTTACGATCTTTCTCGTTGCGCTCGGGCTCATCATGGTTATGTCGGCGAGTCTCTCGATCGCCCAGGAACGGTTCAGCTCACCGTTCTTCTTCCTCCAGAAGCACGCGATACGGGTGGCGATCGGTATCTGCCTGTTGATCATGTTCATGCGAATCCCGTTCAGCGTATACCGCAGGTTCTCTCTGTGGATTCTTGTAGGCGCCTTCGCCCTCCTCGTCGCTCTTTTTCCGTGGGGAGTGCGGGTGCGAGGCTCGTGCCGGTGGCTCTCGCTCCCTGTCGTGAATTGCATGGTTCAGCCCGTCGAGATCGCAAAGTTCGCGCTGGTTGTATATTTCGCCTCGTGGATTGCAGACACGAACAGACGCCTCACGGACTTCCGGCGCGGATTTCTCCCCCCTGTCGGGGTGGTGGCGCTCATGGTGGTGCTCGTTGCGCTGCAACCCAATTTCAGCAACGCACTCCTTCTCGTGCTGATCGCGAGTGCCATGCTCTTCGTCGGCGGGTGCAGGCTCTGGCACCTCCTCTCATTCGGCGCCGGCATCACCGTTGCGGCGTTCGTCGTGATGAGCAGGTGCGCACACGTCCAGGATCGGATCGAGGCGTTCCGAGACAGGGCGCACGATCTTCAGGGGATAAACTGGCATGTCGACCAGTCGTTGATCGCGCTTGGTTCGGGGTTCATCACGGGGTGCGGTCCCGGCAGGGGACATCAAAAGGACAATTTCCTCCCGGATGCGCATACCGATTTCATATACTCGATTATAGGCGAGG
>CBFCXB010000189.1:0-5812 GCA_965601905.1 uncultured bacterium
AACGGCTGGTTTTCGACCAATATACTCGGCAACAGGGACGGCGAGGTGCTCGACGATCCCGAATCGTTCAAGACAAAGGAGGAGAGCAAGCTCTCCGTCCTCGAGCATATCCTGCAGCCGAAGATCTACCCTGCGCTGTACGACGATTTCTATCACAAGGTGCGGATCAACTACTATCCACCACGCGGGGACAACAAGGAGGGATGGGACAATCTCGACATCTTCGGCTGGCTCGGTTACCCGATGCAGATCAAGATAGACTTTCTCTGCCGCGACAGTATCCTGGCGGCGCCGATCGTGCTCGATCTCGTTCTTTTTCTCGACCTGGCGAAGCGGATCGGATTCAAGGGTATACAGGAATGGCTCTCGTTCTACTTCAAGAGCCCGATGCATGCGCCGGAGCTGTACCCTGAACACGATCTCTTCATTCAGCTGATGAAACTGAAAAATACGCTCCGGTACATCCAGGGCGAGGATCTGATCACACACCTCGGAGAGGAGTACTACGACTAGCGGATTACGCGCCGGCGGCCATCTCCTCGCCCTCCGGCGCCCCGGCCGTTGCTACGGCGGCAAGATTCTTCAGAAGCCCGAAGCAGATGAGGCGGTCCCCCGGCTCGATCTCCTCGTTGGCCTTGGGAGTCGGAATGAGGTGGATACCCCGCTTTATGGCGAGCACCATGATATCGCTCTGGGTGAGATTCGACTCGTAAAGTTTCTTGCCGGCGAGGGAGTGCCCCGCCCGGATACTGACCTCCGCGATGCCATAGCCGCTGGCCAGCTTGATGATCTCGGAGAATCCTCCCATCGAGAAGTAGGTCATCCGCGAGAGGCGTCTCTCGATGAACCGGTCGAGCACATTTTCCAGACCCTTCATGAGCGATGCAATGAGGAGTATGATTATGACGAGGCCGAGCATACCGACCTTGGTGAGTGAATCATTCAACGTACCGCCGCGGAACGAGATGAATAGCATGCCAACAACCGTGACGATCCCGATGTTCCCGAGAAGCATCAACGATTTCACGATCCGGCGCCGCTGCGGATGATTGACGATGTTCTCCGCCTCCGTGGTCGTGAATCCCGTGCCGGTGAACGCCGAGAGGGACTGGAACCCGGCGGTTTCCCTATCGATCCCCGTCATGCGCAGGGCGATCGAGCCAACCTTGATGATCAGGGCGGAAAGTACGATCACGAAGATAAGGGCCACTATCGACATCGCTCCCCCCTCTGACAACGAAACCGCGGCGCGCTGCGCCGTCCACCGGCCGCGGCGCGGGGCTCACGCACCACCACCGGGTGCGCGGCCTCCGCAGGAATCCCACAGACGCTTTGCTAGTCCTTCAAGATGCGATAGAACGTCCTGCCCCCGCGGTAAATGAACAGGAGATACCGGTCCCTGCCGGACCGCGATACGATCTCGTTCAGGTCCTGGATGTCCTCCACCGGTTCCCTGTTCATCTCGAGGATGACATCCCCCTCGGTAATACCAGATTCGCCCGCCGGGGTGTTCGGATCGACCTCCGTTATGATCACGCCGCGCACCCGGGAAGGAATGTTGAGCTGTCGGCGGTGGTAATCCGACAGTGTCTCGAGACCGAGCCCGACGAGGAGCGGGGATGCGGTCTCGTCCTCGAATCCCGCTTCCCCCTCAGCGGTGTCCCCGGGGAACTCGCCGACCTCCACGGAGAGCCGCTTCTTCTTGCCTTCCCTGAAAATCTCCATGTCGGCTTCCGTGCCCGGCTCCGTCGTCGAAACGAGGTTGCGGAACTGCGTCATGTTTTCAACAGTTGTCCCGTTGTACACGAGCACCACGTCGCCCGACTCGATTCCCCCCTTGCCGGCCGGACCGTCATCCTTGACCTCCGAAATGATCACGCCCCGGGCCTCGCCGAGACCGAACTCCTCGGCCATCTGGGGATCGATATCCTGGAGCCAGACACCGAGGTATCCCCTGACCACACGGCCGTGGCGTATGATGCTCTCCATCACGGAACTCGCGAGATCGATCGGGATCGCGAACCCGATCCCCAGGTTCCGCCCCGTGCTCGATAGAATCGCCGTATTGACACCGATCAGCTCACCCCTCGTGTTGATCAGGGCCCCCCCCGAGTTGCCCGGATTGATCGCGGCGTCGGTCTGTATGAAGTTCTCGTAATCGACGAGATTGAGATTGGACCTGCCGAGGGCGCTGATGATTCCCTTGGTTACGGTCTGTCCGATCCCGAACGGGTAGCCGATCGCGAGCACCGTCTGGCCGAGCCGCAGCTCCCCGGAATCCCCGATCGGTACGACCGGTAGCTGTTCGGCCTCGATCTTGAGAACCGCCACGTCGGTCCGGGGATCGGTGCCGATGACCTTTGCGTCGAACTCCCGCTTGTCGAGCAGCACCACACTGACCTCCTCCGCCTGCTCGACCAGGTGGTTGTTGGTCAAGATGTAGCCGTTATCCGTGACGATGACGCCCGAGCCGAGATTCCGCTCGATACGCTCGCGCGGGATATTGAAGAACCGGGACATATCGTCACCGAAGAAACGACGGAAAAACGGATCGGAAAAAAACGGGTGCGTTCCGCCCTCCGTCTTGACAACCTTTTTAGAGGAAATATTGACCACCGCCGGAACGACCTTCTCGACGATTCCGGGTATATCCTCCGGAACGGCCTCCACAGCGCTTGCCTGCGGGAAAAACGATGCGTTAACACCTGACTCGCTCGCTCCCTCCATCACGACCCGCTCCACGACGATGCCCGCCGCGAAAACAGCGATGAACGCCGTGACCAGACCGAACCATCGCATCGATTTACCGGCTCTGTTCATAATTGCGCCTCCTCGATTTCCGCTCATTGCTTCATCCATCGTTCACCTTACACCAGGTTTCATCTCTTGTATACCAAAGACCGATCAGAAAAGTTCCGGATCGAGGCATGCGGCCCTCCCCGGGCTCCTCAACGGCTCCTCAACCAGTCACGAGATCGACGAAATTACGGAGCACCGATCGGGACGAGGGGGTATCCCGTAGGGTTGTGATGAAGTTATCCAGGTGATCCTGATCGGCGAGAAACTGCTCATCCCCGATGAGCCGGTCCCCGTACATGCGCACGAGCTGCTCGAGATGCGCCGGCGTCATCTCCGGGTGAGGTTGAAATCCGAAGCTTTTTCCGAGCTGGAACGCCTGTGTGGGGGTCACCCTGTTGAACGCCAGGCGCACCGCGCCGTCCGGCATACGGGAAACGTGCGTGCGATGGACGAGATTCACCCAATCGCCGGAGCGAAACCCTCCGAGCAACGGGGATCGTTCCCCAGCCGGAGTCAGGTACATCGGCACCGTACCCATCTCCCTCCCCCGAGGATTCAGCGTGACCTCACCGCCGAGGGCGACGGCAAGCGCGTGATGGCCGAAACAGATCCCCAGCATCCAGACATCCCGCCGGTGCGCCTCTCCGACGAAGTCGAGCAGCGGCGGGATCCAGGCTTTGTCCTCGTAGACCGGCCCACGGCTGCCGGAGACGATAACGCCGCGTTGGCGTTTCGTCACTTCCACCACATCGGGAAGGTCTCCCGAAACGCCGTCGTGCATCACGAGCACCACCTGTTCATGCAGCCCGAGTGCCTCGAACGCCGCCCGTAACCAATCGAAGCTCTTCGTACCGTCGAGTAGCTCGAAATCGGTTATATCAACGATATGGATGACCGGTTTCATACAAATTCAATAACGCAAACCGTACGCCGCATTGCATCACGGTACCCGGCGCGGGTGCACTGCGATTGCACTCACACCGGCTCCCGCGGCAACCTGATCCTGCATCTCAGGAAGGGCCGCGTTCTAGAAACGGACCTCGAATCCGTCGTAACCGCCCCCCGGCTGCAGGTTCACGACCTCCATCCCGGCAACATGGGCCGCCCGCGGTCCGACATTCAGATCATCGAGAAAGGCGCGTACCGTTTCCTCCTCGCCCTCGACCTCGACCTCCACCGCCCCATCCCAACGGTTCTTCACGTATCCCGCAAGATCGAGGCTCCGTGCGAGATGAAGCGTGAAATATCGGAATCCCACACCCTGTACGACTCCCGTTACGATAATGCGGATCCGAATCACCGGTTCCCCCCGTTCGGCTCCGGCCCCCCCGCCACAGGCCGGAACATTCCAAGGCAGGCCGGAACCTGCTACGAATATATTACTTGTGTGTTTCGATAAACCGTTTGAATGATCGATCCCACGTACGTTCCACATCGTCGGGGAAAACGCACGCGGGAAGCTCATTCATGCGCAGGTGATACTGTATGCAAGCACAGCAGTTACCCTTGCGCGGGCACCCTTCGTACGTGCAGTTGCAAAATTCGATATTCTTTTCGAGATGCTCGCAGTTCGTTGCCATGGAACTCCTCCTTGCGCGAGTCGTTAGTGTACAGCACGATGATGCCCGTTACCAGCAAAAACAGCTTCAATCGGGACCGTAGATATGGTACAATGTTTAGTTGGTGAAGTGTGTGATCCGGAGACGTACCGACCAATCCATTATGTCGAAACACATCGCTGCATTACTCGTCGCCGCTCTCCTTATCGCCGTCAATGCCCGGGCGACGAGCATCACCCGATCATTCCGTTTCACGGAACCGGAAATCTCCCGTACCGGCGACGGGGTCGTTCTCGCAATATCCGGCTGCCGCACGATCGGCTTTCCGGGAGAGCCGGCGCTTCCGGTCTTTGCCGCGAGCTTTCTCCTCCCGCCCGGCGAGACGGTTTCCGGCATCCGCTTCCAGCCATCAACGCCAATTACCCTTCCGGGTTCGTATGGCATAGCGCCGATGCCCCCGCAGGTCCCCCTCGGGAATCGACCTGCGCCGTACGGGCGAAACGAAACTGTATACCGATCCCGGGCACTGTACCCAACCGTGCCGGGCACACTCGTCACCGAGCAGGTGTGCGCCGGAATGCGCATCGCCTTCATCACTGTTTACCCGTGCCGTGTTGTACCGTCGGCCGGAACCGTTCAATTCTCATCATCCATTACCATTACGGTGGAAACGGCTCCCGGTGCGCCGGGCACCCCGCCCGTCCCGCCGCTGTCGCGTGCGCGCGCCCTCAGTACCATCGAGCGGATCGCCGTGAATGCCGAGGACTGCCGCGCGTACGATCCTCCGGAACGGGAGATGCTCCGCTCGGGGGACGATCCGGGCTACGTGCCGTACGTCATCATCACGAGTGAGGCGTTCGCGCCCCATTTCCAGCCCCTCGCCGACTTCAGAAACTCGCTCGGAATGCGCACGGCGATCGTTGATCTCGACTCGATCTATTCCGCCTTTCCCGGCAATGACGCCCAGGAACAAATCCGCAACTTTATTACGCACGCCTACAACACGTGGCAGACCGAATACGTACTGCTCGGCGGCGACGACGAGATCATCCCGCACCGCGGATTCTACGTCAAGGCGGGAACCGAGATCGAAACCGATATCCCCTCGGACCTCTACTACGCGGCGCTTGACGGCGACTGGAACGCCGACGGCGATGCATACTACGGGGAACCGGGCGAGGAGGATCTGCTCACCGAGGTGTTCATCGGGCGCGCGCCGGTCGATACGGAGAGCGAGGTCGATAACTTCGTGACGAAGATCGTCTACTACACCCTCTCGCCCCCGCCGTCCCAGTGTACCGAAGCCCTGATGAGCGGCGAACTCCTCTGGTCGATCGACGGTGTCGACACATGGGGTGGCGACTACAAGGACGAGATCCGGTACGGCTCGTCCAACCACGGTTTCACGACAGCGGGCCTCCACGGCGACTACAGTGTCGAAACGCTATACGATA
>CBFCXB010000190.1:0-5812 GCA_965601905.1 uncultured bacterium
CGGAATCGCCTCCGGCCGCACCTCGGGAGGCCGCGGGGGGCTGAAGGAGAGCTCGATGCGCTCACCCTCGTGAATCCTCGTCGCCACCTTGGGCGCGGGAGATCCGTTCACGCGTACATCCCCCACCCGGACCGCCTTCTGTATCCGCGATCGGGAGAGCTCAGGGATATGCTCGCTGAGGAAGCGATCGATCCGCGCGCCGTCGTCCTCGTCACCGACCAGGATTTCGTAACTCTTTTTCATTTTAAATAATAACGTGCATCCGCGTCTCGATGGCCCACACGCACTCAGCAATCCTGCTCCACCGGGGGCGTGCTCTCTTCGCTACCGTTTTCCGAATGGCGGATGAAGCCGAGGATCAGAACCACCGCACCGACCGTCACCGCGATATCGGCAACGTTGTACGTGGGCCAGCGATATGGCCCAATCCCCATATCTATGAAATCGAGCACCTCGCCCGTCGCGAGGCGGTCGATCAAGTTGCCGAACGCGCCCCCCAGTATGAGCCCGAGGCATACGCGCTTGAGCGCGGGAGCATAGCGCATACGGTACGCAAAGAACATCAGTGCACAGATCGATACGATCGTGATGGCGACAAGAAGAGTCTTTGAACCCGAGAGGATACCCATCACGGCGCCGGTGTTTTTGCTCAGATTGATCCGGAGAATCCCGTCAATAAGATCGGTGCCGCCGCTATACTTGTAAATTTCCCAAATAATTCGTTTGGAGGCTTGATCGAGAATGACGACGAGTGCTGCAACCGTGAAGTAGAGCACCGATTATCGCCCTCTCGGTTTCTCGTTCTTGCTCTTGCAGGAGATGCAGAGCTTGGCGCCCGGTACGGCGTCGAGACGTTTCACCCCGATCAGCTCGCTACACTCCACGCATTTCCCGTACTTACCGCGCTCGATCCGTTCGAGCGCCTCGTCGAGCGACCTGAGATAGTGTCCCTCCTGGGTGGCGTAGTAGTAGTTCTTTTCCTTTTCCATGTAATCAGTGCCGAGGTCCGCGAGATGGTTCGAGTAGGACTGCTTGGATCCTTCTTGATCCTCGGACGCCTCGTTGATCGACTCCTCGATCCGCCCGAGCTGCTGGAGAATCCGTTCGCGCTCGGCGAGGATCAGCCTCTTGAAACGCTCGATCTCTTTCTTGGTATACCGTGTCTTCTTCTTCTTCGTCGGCATTGCTCGCTCTCCTTGCCCTGACGTTCAATCGCCTCACAAACAGCACTGTGAATCTACATATGCAACGTCGGTCACCTTACAATCGCTTCATCCACAATTCGACATCATAACCGTTTAATTTGAAAGTAGTTGTATGATTCCAGCCGGCCCGCGAGCCGGGTTCGATCCCCTCTGCGAGCGTTTCGCTGCAGATGTGATCGCCATACTCGGCGAAGACCTCCTGAATCTCCACAGGTGCTTCATAACTTATTTTAATACGGTCACTTACTTCGAAGCCCGATTCCTTTCGAAAGTTCTGGATCCTATTGACGATATCTCTGGCCATTCCTTCACTAATTAGCGAATTTGTCAGGCGCGTATCAAGTATAATCGTACTGTTCCCCTCAATCTCTGCTACGAAACCTTCCGCAGTTTGTTGCAGGATCTGTACCTCCTCCCGCTCGATAACCTCTTTTTTCCCGTTTATTTCCACTGTCACCTCGCCGTCATCCCAAAGGTTGGCGAGGAGCGAGGCATCGAGGCTCTCGAGAACACAAGCGGCATCCTTCATATTTTTTCCGAACCGTTTGCCGAGCATGGAGTACTCCGGCTTGACCGAATAGGCGATATAATCGTCGATACCCTCCACCGCTTCTACCCGCTTTACATTCAGTTCGTCCATGACGAGTGCGACCAGCTCCTCGTCCGCGATCCACACCGTTTCCCCCTTGTAGGGATTGTACACGAACATCGCGGCAAGTGGTGTGCGCACCTTGATACCCGCCTTGTTCCGGATGGCGCGCCCGAGGGTAACGGCCCGGAGCACCTGTTCCATGTTACGTTCGAGCGGGGCGTCGATCGCCTTCTCGTTGACCTCGGGGAAGCGATCGAGATGCACGCTGGCGGCGTTTTCCTCCCCCGGGGCCACCGTTCCGTGGAACCGCTGGTAGACCGCCTCGCTGAGGAAGGGAATGAACGGCGCCGCAAGCCTCGATACGCCCTCGAGTACGAGGTAGAAGGTCTCGTAGGCGGCACGTTTGTCGTCGCTCATCTCGTTCTTCCAGAAGCGGCGGCGGCAGCGGCGCAGGTACCAGTTGCTCAGTTCGTCTATCACGAAGGCTTGGATCGCGCGCGCCGCGCGGGACAGCTCATAGCTCTCCATCGCATGGGTGACCGCCTCGACCGTCGAGTTGTATCGCGAGAGCAACCAGCGGTCGATCAGGTTGTCGCTTGGCGCATCGCCGCCCGGTTCGAATCCGTCTATAGCGGCGTAGAGGGCGTAGAAATTGTAGAGATTGCGCAGGGTACCGAGAAACTTGTGTGCGAGGTCTTTCAGCGCATCAGGATCGAACCGCTTCGGCAGATACGGCGCCCCGCTCGTCATGAGGTACCACCGTAGTGCGTCGGCCCCCTCGGTCCTCAGGACGTCGCTCGCGAAGACGGCGTTCCCCTTGCTCTTGCTCATCTTCTGCCCCTCGACATCAAGGATCATCCCGTGCGGGAGGACCCGCCGGTAGGGGCTCTGCTTGGTGAGAAACGCACCGATCACAAGAAGTGAATAGAACCAGCCGCGGGACTGATCGACTCCCTCGCTGATGAACTCGGCGGGGTACTGCGCCTTGAAAAGTTCCATATTCTCCATCGGGTAATGGTACTGCGCGAACGGCATCGCGCCCGAATCGAACCAGCAGTCGATCACCTCGGGGACCCGCGTCATCTTGCCGCCGCACTCGGGGCAGCCGACATCGAGATCGTCGATGAACGGTTTGTGCAGATCGAAATCATCGGGGATCGGTTCACTCAGGGAGCGGAGCTCCTCGAGATCCCCGATGCAATACTTCTCCTTGCACGAGTTGCATACCCAGATGTTCAGCGGAGTGCCCCAGTACCGCTCGCGGCTCAGGGCCCAGTCGACATTCCCCTCGAGCCAGCGGGCGAAGCGGTTCTCCCCCACCTCGGGCGGGTACCACTCGACCTTCCGGTTCTCGGCGATCAGGAGATCCTTGAATGCGGTGGTCCGGATGTACCACGAGCGCCGCGCGTAGTAGACAAGCGGCGAGGAACAGCGCCAGCAGAATGGATACGCGTGCGTCACCTCACCGCTCCGGTACATGATGCCGCGTTTCTCGAGATCGGCGATGATCTCGGGATCGGCATCCTTGATGAACTTCCCCGCCCAGGGGGTGATATCGTCGGTAAAGCGGCCTTTCTCATCGACCGGCTGCACGAAGGGCAGGTTTTCGCGCATGCCCGCCTGGTAGTCATCCTCGCCGAAGGCCGGCGCCGTATGGACGATACCGGTCCCCTCGGTGAGTGTCACGAAATCGGCACCGATCACGCGGAAGGCACCCTCGCGGTCTTTAAAAAACGGGTAACATGGTTCATACCGCTTGCCGATCAGATCTTTTCCTTTGATCTTCTCGAGGATTTCCACCTCCCCGTCGAGGACACCGGCGAGCGCCTCGGCGAGGATCAACTCGTCCCCCTTGTTGCGCACTAGGACGTAGTCATGCTCGGGGCCGACGGCCAAAGCGACATTGGAGATCAGTGTCCAGGGAGTCGTCGTCCAGACGAGGAAGTATACATCCTCGTCGACTATTTTGAGCTTGATAAATATCGACGGGTCGCTCACGTCCTCGTACCCCTGCGATACCTCGTGACTCGAGAGAGAGGTGCCGCAGCGCGGGCAGTACGGGACGACCTTGTGCCCCTCGAACAACATGTCCTGATCCCAGAACTGCTTGAGAATCCACCAGACCGACTCGATATACTCGTTGGTGCAGGTCACGTAGGGATTGTCGAGGTCGAGCCAGAACCCGAGCCTGCGGGTGAACTCGTGCCATTCGTCGAGGTACTTGAAGACGCTCCTGCGGCATTCGTCGTTGAATGCAGCGACGCCGTACTTCTCGATCTGGTCCTTGCCGTCGAGGCCGAGCGCTCCCTCGACCTCGATCTCCACCGGCAGGCCGTGCGTGTCCCACCCGGCCTTGCGCACCACCCGGTGGCCTTTCATCGTCCGGTAGCGGCAGACGATATCCTTGATCGCACGCGACATCGCGTGGTGGACGCCGGGGCGCCCGTTGGCCGTCGGCGGTCCTTCATAGAAAACAAAGGGGTTGCCCTCCGGGCGCTCGTCAACGCTCCGCCGGAAGATGTCCTGCTTCTCCCAGAAGCGGAGGACCTCCTCCTCCCCCGCGATCGCCTCGTGTTGTGGGGGAAGATCGGGGTAACGCTTCGTTTCGGTTTTTTTCTTTTCTTCCATGATGTTTCCCGTCTCGATCTCTCCGTGATCGTCTCCGAAATAGTCGCCCCCTATCCCGCGCAACGTTAAAAGCGGTTTCTCCGATACGTGCTTATCGGACCTGTGATGACCGCGAACCGGCCCCGGAACCTCGGCGACACCGGCCATTTCGGAAAATCCACCGGAATAAAGAGGTTTACCTTATAAGGAAAATGAGCGATTTGTCAAGCTGATTGCACGATTTTATGTATTATGCAGGCGCTCTGCGCGTGGTATGCGGGGAAGACGGGAGGTGTGAGATGACAACGAAATCGGCTCGAAAGAACCCACGGGACAATTCTACTCGCGGGGATTCGCGAATAACTTCGGCTCACGGGAGTTCACGGAAATACTCGGTTAGCATCGCATCGCCGAGGCGGCTTCCGGATGAGGATCTTTTGGAGCGGCTTCCGAAGACCCGCGGGACGGAGCGTGCCGCACAGGTCGCTGTCGTGAAGTATCTCGTCGAGGTCGAGCGGCGGCAGCCGGAGAGAAAGCTCCGGGACCAGGTGCGGCAGATACATGTCATGAGCGTAAAATCTGATGCGGAACCTCAGGAAGAGACGGCGCACACGGAGGCGGCCGCGCCTGCCTGTGAATCAAAGGTGCCGGCGACCGTGACACATGCCGATCCTTATGAGGTTGCAGAATTGCAACACTGTCACGTTTCTACTCACAGCGCTGGGAGTAAAATGGCGCAACTCATTGATAATAAAGAGCTTAAAAATCACGGGGTGCGTCCCGGTTCCGGCGGTGACTCCAGTTGCGCCCCCGTCTCCGTGGAGGAAACGCAAGCCCCTTGATCTGCTCGTAAGCCTCCCGGCGTTGCGCCCCCGTCTCCGTGGAGGAAACACCCACAGAGCGAATGGTGGTCGAGCCGAAATTCAAAATTCAATTCGCCGTTGATCCGGCGTTTATGGAAAAGCTGGCGCGAGTGAAATCCCTGTTCTCGACAAGGTATTCGAGGGGAGTAAAATTCAGCGCCCCGGCACCCAAACGACGCTACACCCGCTTCAGGAACTCCGCGATGAGCGCGGTGAGCTTTGAGCCGCCCCTCTTCGCCGTGGCGACGATCGATGCGATATCGACCGGCTCGAGGCAGTCGGGAAGCGCCTTGTCGGTCACGACGGAAAGCCCCAGCACCTTCATTCCGCCGTGCACCGCGGCGATCGTCTCGGGGACCATCGACATGCCAACCACATCGGCGCCGATCTGCCGCAGGAATCGATACTCGGCCGCCGTCTCGAGGTTGGGCCCCGCCACGGCGACGAGAACGGCCCGCTTCACCGGTATCTTCAGGTCGATGGCCGTCTGTTCGAGGCGGCCGATATACTTTCTGTGGTACGGCTCGCTCCTATCGGGAAAGCGC
>CBFCXB010000191.1:0-5801 GCA_965601905.1 uncultured bacterium
GCCGTCTGCCGTTTCATATTCAGCATGATCGGCACGAGTTCCGCCGTCGGCTCCGTGCAGTAGACCTTACCCTCAAATCCCCCGCCGTAGAGCTCCGGGAGGAGTCCGCAATGATCGGTGTGGGCGTGGGTGAGGAGAACGAACGACAGCGTCTCGGGCGCGGGGGGAATCACACCAACGCCCGCCCTCCCGCGATCGCCGCAATCGACGATGAATCTCACATCCCCCGTCTCGACGAGATGGCACGAACCGCCGACCTCCCGGTCGGCGCCGCGGCACGTCAATACCGGCCCCCCGGCGCCGGCCTCCCGCAGGATGAGCCAGTACAGCAGCGCGGCGACAAGAATGATCAGGAGCGGTGCTATCCATCTTATATGTCGCTTCACCTTAATCAACTCCGCATCAGTCCCGGGGCCGACGCCTTATCGTCTGGCAACGCCGTCTCATCGATCGAGCCACCATTCGGCCGCATTCCACGTATCGCCCGACTGCGTCGGGTTCGGTCGGTAATTATGCATACGCACCGGCATCGCATCGAGCTGCGTCACCCACAGGAGGGGAACGATCGGCGCCTGCTCCGCCAGTATCACGGCAATCTCATCGTAGATTCTCTTCCGCTCACGGAATACGACGGTCGCGCTCCCCCGCTCCAGCAGCCCGGTCAAACGCTCGTGATCGATACGGGAGTAGTTCTGCCCCGCCGGGGGCATGAACCGTGCCGAGTAACTCCCCTCCTTTGTCGATGGATCGGGCGGCGTGAGAATCGCGTACAGCGCGATATCGAACGCGCCCCTCTTCAGAATCCCCCCCTCGTCGTAACTACCGAAGAGGACCGTGGGGTGATGGTTTTGCACCGCCAGCTCGATCCCGATACGCCGGTACTGATCCCGAAGCACCATCTCGGTCCGCTCACGATTCAGCATCCCCGTAACGGTCGAGATCGCAAGGCGCAGCGGTTTACCGTCCTTCTCACATATGCCGTCGCCGTCTCGATCCACCCAGCCTGCCTCACGGAGCAGCCGCGCCGCCCTCTCGGGATCGAACACATTCATACTTCGTATAGTGTCGCAATAGTATGGCGAACCGGGATGATCATCCCCGTACGCGGGAATCCATATCCCTTCGTAGATCTTCTCGGATATCTCCCGCCGGTCGGTGGCCAGGGCGATGGCACGGCGGACGCGCGTGTCCCCGAGAATGGGGCTCAGACAGTTGAGATCGAGGTGCTCGTTGAAGAGAGCCGGATTGCGGTATACCGTGAGGCCCTCCACCCCGCCGGACGCCTCCGCCAGCGCGTTCGGTGCATTGTCTATCCCCATCACACCGCCGGTCTCGAGTTCGAGGAGCAGGGCGTTGCCGTCCGGTACGAAGCGGAGAACGATCTCGTCGAGATACGGACCCTCCCCGTAGTAGGCGGGATTGGCCCGTACCGTGATGTGCGATGCCGGTACCCATTCGTGAAAGACGAACGGACCCGACCCGACCGGATGGCGGTGAAAATCGGCTCCCTGAAAATCGGGCCCAAGCGTTCCCTCGAGTAGGTGGCGCGGCAGCACGGACTCGTCGTAGAAACAATCACCGACGAAATTCGCATACACCTCGCGCAGGTGAAAGACAACCGTCTGCTCGTCGGGCGTTTCGACCTCCGCGATCACATCCCACCCCTGACGCGTTTCGACATTGATATCGGGATGCATCATCAGCCGGTAGGTGAAGGCGACATCGCGTGATGTGACCGGCGTTCCGTCGTGCCACCGCGCGTCGGGCCGCAGATGATACGTATAGGTCAGGTAGTCGGGCGATATCCCCCCGTTCCCGACGGTCGGGATCTTCGTGATAAGGTCACAAACGAGCTCGAGGGAGTCGTTGTGCTTGACGAACTTGCTGAATATCAGGTTGCAGACATAGACAACGGATACCATCGTGTTGAGCGCCTCGTTCAAGACCTCCGGCTCCTGCTGCATGCCGATGACGAGCCGTCCACCGCGAACGGGTGCGCCGGATGATCCATCACGGGCTTGCCCGGTCCGCGGTCCATCCGTACGTATGTTGCGGGAGACATCCTTCCCATCCGTGCCTCTCTCACCACAACTCATTGAAATTAAAAAAATAATAAGAATACACGGAACGATCTCACGCCGGCGTTTCATCGATTCCTCCCACATTGCTGCCAGGGATGCAGTGATCCTTTCTCTTTCGAGCATGCGGCATGCCAAAATCGAATATTCGCCTGTGTGGACGCTTTGCGCCGCGCCGGCGGATTGCGGCTGCAGCGGCCAGCTGCGAGCTGCCGCTGAGCCGCAATTGTAGTGTGCCGCGGGCCGCCGCATCATCCGATCACACGGGCGTACGAGCCGAATGGGAGCCGCTCCGGGCGCTCCGCCTCGGCGGCGGCCTGCTTGTCAGACAGCTCGGGGTGGATCGAATCGGTACACTGCACCACGTCCGTTTCACACGGGAAAACGTAACTTCACTTTTCAGAGTGGGATACCGGCGTGCGCGGAACACCGTAACGGGTGGTGCCGCTGTCAACACGGGTTCCGCAGCAACGAGCTCCCCAAAAAAGACGAGATAGCGTTTGCGCGCGGCTTCTTTTTAATCTATAATTTTATAGACAGTTACGAGGATTCAGAACATATGGTAACAACTCCTGCACACATACCCTGCACCCCGCTACGGAGGAATGAAACACGGCGGGCGGGCGGGCGGCGGCCTCTCGGCGCAATCACCATCGTGTTCCTCGTCGTGGCGCTGTCGGGCGCGCAGGCCCTCGCCCAGAGCGGCTGGCAGGGCGAGCAGCGGCTCACCTACGACGATGCCATCTCGTACGGACCGCCGAACAACGCGAAGTATATCGCCGTCGATGACATGGGACGGGTCCATGTCGTCTGGTCAGACGAACGCGACCGGAACCGCGAGATCTATCACATGTTCTATTCGAATTGCGTCTGGTCCCAACCCGAGCGGCTCACCTATAGCATCGAGCGCTCGGCGCGTCCCGTCCTCGCGGTGGACGGCATCGGAAGGGTCCACCTCGTCTGGAACGACAGCATAGACGGCAACAAGGAGATATACCACAGGATCTGGACGGGATCGTGGTACGCCGGCCGCCGCGTCTCCGAAACGGACGGCGATTCGTTCGCCCCCTCCATCGTTGCGGACGGATTCAACATCCACCTCGTCTACAACGAGATGGTGGACGGACACAACGAGGTTATGTACCGTCTTTTCAATTTAATAGACTGGTCGGAAGCCGAGCTGCTCAGCAGCGTGCCGAGCGGAGACAGGACGGTCGCCTCGATCGCCCTCGGCCCGGATGGCTCGCTGCACGTCGCCTGGTGGGACACGCGGGAAGATCCACCGGGAAACACGGAGGGAAAGATCTATTACCGCGCCAGGACATCGGACTGGCTGAGCGAGGAGTGCGTTTCGGGCCCCGATGCGGACGCGATGCGTCCGAACCTCACGGTCGACGACAGCGGCCACGTGCATGTCGTCTGGATCGACAAGCGGGCTCAGTACGAGCAGATCTACTACCGGATGCGCACCGGTGAGGGATGGGGGCCGGAAACACCCCTCACATCGGGCGACTATACCCACTATCACCCGAGCATCGCCTCGGTGGGAAACGATATCTACCTGGCCTACTGGGTTACCTATCCCTCCCTGTCGACTCCGGGCATCTATTTCCGCTCGATGGTGGAAGGGGGGTGGGGCGGTAAGAACCGCATCACGGCGGATAACTCGATGGCGAGCCTGTGCTGCCTCATCGCCGAACCGAACAAGAACCTACATGTCGCATGGGTCGATCAGCGTGACAGCAACATGGAGATCTACTACAAGCTCTACATTCATCCGAAAAACGGCGTGGGGGACCGCGATGATGACGAGCCGCCGGAAATCCCCCGCTTTCCGCTCGCGCTCGATGCCGCGCCGAATCCCTTCTCGAACGCCACGCGCTTCGACCTAACGCTGCCGGAGGAGGCCGAAGCGAGCATCCGCATATATGACGTGGCGGGGCGCTTCGTCGTGGAACTCGCCGGGGGACATCTGTCGAGCGGGAGCCACCCCTTCATCTGGACGGGATTGGATCGAGACGGGAGAGGTGTCGCGCCGGGGTTCTACCTCGTACGGGCACGCGCGGGTAAGCGAATGGTGACGCGAAAGGTGCTGCTTGTACGGTGAATCGCCCGGCGGCGCCGGTGTTCTTCCCGCGTTCCGGCGGGAGACACCGTCCGGGACCGCCGGCCCGCGCTCAGATATACGCATGCAGCCCACCGAGGAAGAGATTCCCGAGAAACGAGATCACGATGAGCACGAACCCGATGATCGATAGTACGGCGAGTGAGTTTCCCTGCCATTTTCCCCTGATATCCTGGTGAAGAAGCAGCGTGTAGAACAGCCACACGACGAGCGAACCGGTCTCCTTCGGGTCCCAGCTCCAGAATGATCCCCATGCACGTTGGGCCCAGATGGCCCCTGCGAAAAGCGCGCCGATGGTGAAGAGGGGGTACCCGATCCGGATCGAGCGGGAGATGATCTCCTCGATGGAATCACGCGACGGCATGAGGTCGTCATCCCCTCGATGCCCGCCCCGAACGAGGTAGAGGATCGCTGCGCCGGCCGCCACGAGAAAGGCGCCCTCCGAGACGGCCGCGAGCGTCACATGGATATAGAACCAGTAGCTCTGGAGCGCCGGCATGAGCTGCTTCGTGATCTCCTTCGGCAGCAGCGACGCCATAACGAGCACGACGATCAGGATCGGCGATATCACCACGCCGAGCACGACCCTGCCAAACCGCGCGAGAATCACGATGAACGCGGCGCCGATCACCCAGGACACCGTCAGGGCGTACTCGTACATCGTTGAGAACGGCGGATGGGTGCTGATGATCCACCGCGAGGCAAGGCCCGCCGTATGGAGCAGGAGGGCGACGGCGAATGTGACAACCGCAACGCTGCCGAGGCGCCGTTTGCCCAGTGAAGCGAACAGGGTGAAAAGAACGAACGATCCGAGATACAACCAGAAGCTCCACCAGAACAGATCGATGTCAATGGTACCTTCCATGAGATGCTCCTTCGATGGTCATCGACTATGTATGCACACCGCCGGATGGAATGATACGGGCGTGCCCGTTTCCCTCTCTCATGCGCCTCCGTCCCGTGTGTTCGACAAGACATCAATGAGCTCATTGGATATTCTCTTGAATTCCTCCCTGAAACTCACCTTCCATCGATAGCCGGTGCCGGCGAGGATGAGACCTTCGGTGTCCATGATCCCTTTCAGGCACCGGTAGTTGAAGAGGTAGAGGAGAATGAGCCCGATCGTCGCCAACGTTATGCCGGCAAAGAGAAGAGTGCTTCCCGGATTCGTGCTGATCTGAAGTCCCGTATAGTACACCGGACCCACATCAACGAGGCCCAGCTGCACGGGAAAGTCGAACCGTGTATTGAACCGCGGATAGTAGAGGAACAGCCATCCTCTCTGCGTGCTGTCCTCACCCGCCAGCTCCACCTCGAGTGCCGGATTGTACATGTTCGGCGTCTCCGAGTACGGACCGTCGGGACCGATCTTGAAGTCCGGCAGAAACCGCTTCGCTCGTATCACGAGGGGAAATCTCTCGAGCCTGAATTCGCCGCCCGGCTCGAGACGCACGACGGTTCCCGTGGGACTGCCCGCGTGGGTGTACTCGATACGCGCCCACCTGAACGTTTCATCGTCAACGTAATACGAGCTCTGGATGACGTCGAACCGGTCGAAGCTGAGCGGCTTGTTCACCTCAACGGTCGCGGTGACGAGC
>CBFCXB010000192.1:0-5794 GCA_965601905.1 uncultured bacterium
CAGGTAGGGAGCATGTTCGTAACATTCCTCCATCCGGGAGTCGGTGAAGGCGTGGTACACGAACCGCACGCCGGTGAGTATTTTCATGTTCGAGGATGTCCCGGGCGAGCCAATGAAGACGTCCGCACACTTGGAAGCGGCGCCATGAGCGGAATCCGCGTGGAGATTGGTGACGATTGATATGAGCACTACAACTGCTGCTGTTATGCATCTACGAAGGCTTCTCTTACCGATCATTCGAAATCCAATCAGCGCTCCAGGGCTCCCGACCACGGGATATAACATTCACGGCGCCTGTAGCGATCTGTCGATGGGCGGCCGATCGTATCGCAGTTTCATGCTGTTGTGCCTGGTGTCGAGCTTTTAATCTAATCTACGATGCATTGCATCGAGAAGCAAGTGCCAATGCTTAAATTTTAATATCGTTCCGTTAGGGCTTCGACGCTTTTCATCCGGCATGGGATTCAAGATAGGTATTTTGATAATTCGATAATCTCTGATCATTCTCTCCGGGAAAATTTCTTCATGTGATTCTTTCCGAACGCCCGTTCCGCTTCGAGTTTGTTGTGGTTCGCGCAGAGGAGCCTGAGGTTCTCCGGTGAATTATCCCCGCCCCTGGCGTGCGGAATTATATGATCGATCTGGAGATTCCAATCGGATTCACACCGTTTGCCGTCATTCCCGACGAATGTGCATCGCCCGCCGTCGCTCTCGAACACCTTGTCTCGCACAGCCTGCGGGATATTCCGGGCTCGTTTCATGTTCTTTCGGGGGGTGTTTGTATCCCGGCCGGATTTATTCTTTCTTCCGGGCCGTGGCGGTCGAGATATTCGCTCATGAGAATATCGAATATCGTCTCGAAGTCTATTTTCTTCGGATATTTCGTCGAGAGAAAAGATTTAATTTTATTTAATTTCTCCATGAACGCCGGATCGACGGCGAATTGAATTTTATATTTCGGCTCGACGACTATTCGCTCTGCTGGTTCTTCCTCCACGAAGGCAGGGGCGTCACTGGAGTCGCCGCCGGAATTACGTCGAACATCGCAATTTTTAAATTGTTTATTATCAGTAAGTAGCACCGTTTTACTCCCAGCGCTGGGAGTAGAAACAGAACAGCGGTGCAGTTCTGCCACCTTATCAGGATCGGTGTTCGTAGTATCCGCTGCGGTGGGCTCGGTGCCGTTCCGAGGTGCCTCGGCCGGCGTCGGTGATTCATTCGAGGATGCCGGATCTCCATCAGTCTTCGTATCCGGTTTTACGCTCATGACATATATTTGCCGCACCTGGTCCCGGACGGGTTTTCCCGGTTGCCGCCGCGCGGCGAAGGCTTCGACCTCCCGCAGCGATCGCCCCCGGAGCCATGATACAACCTCCGCGCAGTTCTCCTTCGTAAGGACACCGCCGATGATCGATATCACCGTGAGATCACACTCCCCCGCTCGAACAGCTCCGCCACCCGGGGGAATCGTCCGATGCAGCGGGTGGCGCTGATGCGTCTCCACGCCGAGGAGCGCGAGTATTTCAGGTAATCGGTGCAGAACTCGAAGAGGGAACCTTACCCCTTCGGGAGATAGAGCTTCCGCCGCTCGACCTCCACGAGATACTTCACGACAGCGACCTGTGCGGCACGCTCCGTTCCGCGGGTCTCGAGGAGCCCAGCGAGGAGATCATTATCCGGGAGCCGCCTGAGCGATGCAATGCGAACTGAGTTTGTCCGTGAATTCCCGTGAGCCGAGGTTATTCGCGAATTCCCGAGTGTAGAATTGTTCCGTAAGTTTTTTCGAGCCGGTTTCGTTGTCATCTCACGCCTCCCGTCTTCCCCCCATCACGTAACCGGATATATTATACTACGCGGTTTGAACGCTTCGTGAGACCGACGTGGCAACGTTATCTCGCGGTGGCATGATAAAAATTTCAAAAAGATGAATTGGGTCCGTGAACCGGCTCTGTACGGGCCGGCCGTGGGCGTTTTACGAGCAGGCAACAGCTCCCTCGAAAACACGCCGAAAAATACTGTCAAGAAAAAGTTGGAAATATTTTGAAGAATTTTTTAAAGCAGCAATATTTTCTCAAAAAGAATATCGAGTATGATGTAGCGACTGTAATTTCATGGGTGCATTGAACCGAGCGTAGAGCAGAACAACAAGTGCTTTACAACTCCCTGAGCGCAACGACGACCGGCAGGCGCGCGGCGCGTAGCGCGGGCGGCAGGCCGCCCACGATCCCCATCACGATCGAGAAGATGAACCCCGTCACAAGCAGCGCAGGCGTCACGCGGAAGGCGAAGGCGAGGTGCGAGAAGGTCTGCCAGTTGATCGTGCCGGTGGTGAAGCCGTTGAAGGGTAGCGCGGCGAGGCAGCCGAGCGCGCCCCCGACCACGGCGATGAAAAGCGACTCGATGAAGAAGGAGGCCATTACGCTGCCCGCGCCGAACCCGAGCGCACGCAGCGTGGCGACCTCGCGCGAGCGGGTGGATACGGCCGAGTACATCGTGTTGAGCGCGGCGAAGACGGCGCCCACGGCCATCACGAAGGCGACGAGGTAACCGAGGATGCGTATCATCTTTGAGACCATGCGCGATTGCTCCGCGTAGTAATCCTTTTCCCGGTGGACGTCGACGCTGAGACGTGGATCGGAGGTAAGCGCGTCCTTGAACTCATCGAACGATTCGACCGATGACAGGTGGACGGTAGCGGCCTGTAAGATGTTCTCCGGACGTTTGTAGATCTGGTTGAGCACCCGCGCGTCGCACCATACCTCGGAATCGAATGCGCTCTTTCCCGCGTCGAATATACCGACGATCGTCCATGCGCCGCCGCCGAACTCGACGGTTGCACCGAGCCTGAATCCCTCGTAGGTACCGGGGACGTTGCTCCCGACGATCAACTCGGTGAGTCCCGGCTGGAAGAACCGCCCCTCCGCGATCCGCACATTCGGTCGAACCTCGAGGGCCCTGGGCGATACGCCGCGGGCCTGCACGTTGGCGTCCGTGCCCGAGGCCCTGAGCGGGAAGGCGGCGATAACGACGACCTCGCCGCTCACGAGCGGTGAGTTGTCGGCGTCGCGACCGACACCCGGCGCATCACCGATGATGCGGACCTGCTCGAGCGTCATCGAGCTGACCATCTCGGAGTCGGCGCCGCCCCTCAGAACGATTGCATTCAGGGCGGAACCCGAAGCGACGAGGGTCGCCTGGAATCCAGTCGCCATCGCGAGCACCACGAGGAACACCCCCACCGTTCCGGCGATGCTGAGAATGGCGACGAGGGCCGACGGCCACCGCGCCGTGATGCTCCGCAGGTTGTACGCCACGGGGATTGCCATCGTTATATCCTCCTCGGAGGGGGTGCCGCGATGCGCTGTGTGCCCGCCGTGTAAATTGCCGTCATCACACACTCCTCAGCGCGTCGACGATGCGCAGCCGCATCGCGTTCAGACCGGGCACGAGCCCCGACACGACGCCCAGGCCGATCGCGAAGGCGAATCCGACAACCACCTTCGACGGGGGGAGGTAAAATATGCCGAGCAGGCCTCCCGTCGGATCGCCCCGCAGGGTGAAGAGTTTCGCAAGGACGAGCCCGATCGCTCCCCCCACCACGGAGAGGAGTATCGATTCCGCCATGACGAGAGTGAGCGTGCCGCGGTCGGTGAAGCCGACCGTCTTCATGACGGCGAGCTCCCCGGTCCGCTCGCGGACCGACATCGCCATCGTGTTCCCCGTGACGAGCAGCAGGGTGATGAACACCACGCTCCCCACCGAGACGAGGAGCAGCCGGATGTTGCCGACCTGCTTGGCAAAGCCGGTCATGAAGGCCTTCTCCGTTTCCGTCTTCGTCTCCCAGGGGGAGTTGGCGAACCGTTCATCGATCTCCCTGGCGATCCGTACGGCGTCGGCGCCGCCGGCCATGCTGACGGCGTACCAGCCGACCGTTCCCTTGAAGAAGGGCCGCTGCTCCTCGAGGTAGTCGTACTGGAACCACAGCTCGTTCGATGTGACGTTCGATCCCTCGAGGTCGTAGATGCCGCGTACGTTGAACTCCCAGACGCCGCGCCAGATCGTGCCCTCGAGGGGGATGCGGTCCCCGACCTTCCAGTCGAACCGCTCGGAGAGCTCCCGCCCGATGATGCATCCCTGGCGGTCGGCGACGAACGCGTTCCACTGTTCGTCCGGCATTTTATATTCGGGGTAGACGGTCCGCGCCGTTTGCACGTCGACGGCGAAATTGGGGAAGAAATTCCTCTGATCCTGGTAAACGCCGCCGAACCAGACAAAGAACGCCACTTCGTCGACGCCGTCCATCTGCCTGATGCGCTGCTGGTACGAAATGGGCAGCGGCTGGATCAGCGAGACGCGGTTCAACACCATGAGGCGGTCGGCGCCCGCCATGTCCGCCCCCTGGTTGAGCGCGATGTCGATCACGACGAGGAGCCCGAAGAGGAAGAGGGCGACGGTGAAAGAGCCCAGTGTGAGAACCGTGCGGAACTTCTTGCGCCCGAGATTCGCCAGGATGATATGGAAGTATTTCAAGAAAGCTCACCCTTCTTCTCGGATTCTCTCAGCACACCTTTGTCGAGGTGCAGCAGCGTGTCGGCGATCTCCGCCGCGTGCGGATCGTGCGTCACCATGAAGACCGTCTTGCCGTGTTCCTTGCTGAGGCCGTGCAGCAGGTCGAGGATCTCGTCCCCCGTGGCGCGGTCGAGATCCCCCGTCGGTTCGTCACAGAGAAGCAGCGTCGGGTCGGCCACGATGGCCCGAGCGATGGCGACCCGCTGTTCCTCCCCGCCGGAGAGCTGCCGGGGGTAATGGTGTCTTCGTGTGCTCAGGCCGACGAGCTCGAGGGCCGCATCGACGTGACGTTGCCGCTGCGATCTCGAGAGGCCGGTGAGCAGCAGCGGGAGCTGCACATTCTGGTACGCGGTGAGAACCGGTATGAGATTGTACATCTGGAAGATGAATCCGATATGGCGGGCGCGCCACGCGGTGAGCTTGCGTGAGGGCAGATCATGAATCTCCTCGCCCGCTATAGTAATAGTTCCGGCAGTCGGCCTGTCGAGTCCCCCGATCAGATTGAGCAGGGTTGTCTTCCCCGAACCCGAGGGCCCCATGAAGGCGACGAACTCGCCATCGGGGACATCGAGGTTGAGACCCCGCAGGACATCGATGACCTCGCCGCCGCGATGATATTTCTTGTCGAGGTTCCGCACCTGAACCAGGCACTCGCTGCCGCATCCATCGACCCGTACCATCTGATTACTCCTTTATCTTCTTTGGCGTTCAATATGCTACTATTTTATTTTTACCCGCTGCCCGTCTCTGAGCGCGTCAGGGCCTCTCACAACGACACGCTCGCCGCCCCTGAGGCCCGCCGTGATGTCTATCTCGTCGCCGCGCCTCGCGCCGATGCTGATCGTGCGGCGTTCGACGGCGCCGTCCCGCACAACGTAGACTACCATGACGCCGTCCTCGTCGCGGACCGCCGAGCGTGGCACGACAGCTTTCACCTCGATCGATCCGCCGGCCGCATCGCGCTCGAGGAACGCGACCTTGGCCCCCATGTCGGGGAGAATGCGGGGATCGAGCTCGTCGAATGCGATCCGCACCTTGACCGTCGCCTTCTGCCGGTCGGCCGTCGGTATGATCGTCCGCACGCTGGCGGGTATGCGCCAGTCGGGGTACGCGTCGAGTGCCGCCGTAACCCGCTGACCCGGCTCGACGCGCGCGATGTATGATTCGTTGACATCGACCTCGATCTCGAGCGATGCCATGTCGACGATCGTCGCGATGCCGGTAC
>CBFCXB010000193.1:0-5781 GCA_965601905.1 uncultured bacterium
TATGATTATTCCCTTCAATCTCGCATTTCTCGCTTTCGCATCCCTGATCTCCGGGCGGCTGCTGTCGGCGTACATCCAGGTCGCGAGAAACCGTTCATATCGTTCTGCGGCACGAGCATCTTGCCCGGTCTCCTCGTACAGGAGAGCCAGCCGGTAATGGTAGAGCGGATGTATGAGCGGGCAGAGCTCTCGATCCGGACCGACCATCGTAAGCCACTCGTACTCGGCGATCGCCTTCTCGCTCTCGCCGCGCCGGGCATATGCCCGAGCCAGGATATCCTTGAGGTATGGGCTGCTGTACGGCATGACGAACGAAGGGTGAAAACGCGGGATCTCCCAGCGCGGCGAACCCTCGAGGATCTCGATAGCCTTCTCATAGTCATTTTCTGCAATGAATATTTCAGCGGCCAGCATATTACGGTAGATCGCCGCCAATTCGATGAATTCCGGGTGAATCCCGGGACTCAGTGATTCGAGATCGGCGAGTCGCGCCTTCGCGGCCTGAATATCACCCTCCTTGGCCGCAAGCAGACCAAGGGCAAAGGCACGTGTATACCGATAATCCATAACCGGCGGATGCCGCGGTATGGAGAACTGGAATTCCTCCAGTGAATCAAGCGGGGCCTTTAAACGATCACGGGCGGCGGCTATTTCCCCCTTTTCGAAGTAAACCCATCCCTTCGCCCACACTGCACATGTTTTCCAGACCGCATTGTCGACGTCTCCGGCCAGCTCGATCGCCGTCTGAAAATCCTCGAGAGACCGGTCCTCGGCGCCGACCATATAATGAATGAATCCTCTTACCATATATCCCCCTCCCTTCCACATCTTCGAGCTGCTCACGGCGATATGATAATCGACCCATTTCAATGCTTCCGCATAGTTCTCCTTCAGCGCATAGCAGTAGCTGAGTTTAACTCCTACATACGGAAAATCGGGTTTGATCTCGAGCACCTCCTCGAATATCGATATCGCCTCATCTAACCTGCCGACCCGTATGAACAGCTCGCCTCTCGAATCGAGGGGATTGGCATCCCCCGGAAGGAGCGAGGCGTATCTATCGAGATACTCCATCCCTTTCCCGAAATCATCCTTCCGTATCACATAGATGTATGCCAGCGTGTTGTACGTTCCCGCATCGTTCGGGTCCAGAGCGAGCACCTTTTCGCACTCCGCAATCTCGTCATCGTACCGGCCCTTCGAAGAGTAATGTTGTGCCAGTGCGACGCGAGCCTGTTTCTCCTTGGGAAATTTCCTGATGATCTCCATCAGGACATCGAATTGCTTCTCGAAATCACGCTCCACCATCAAGGCATACACAGCTTCTATATAGAGCCGTTCCTTTTCGGTAGCCCGCGCGGAATATGTTTTGGCCTTTTCATATGCTTCAAGGCTCGTCTTCGTATTTCCCAACCTAAAATGGATATCCCCGAGCCAGAGATATGCTGCAGCGAATGTCGGATCGATACCGACGGCCCGCTCGAGAGATCTCAGGGCATCTCCGACATACCACTTATTTAAATCCTCTCTTCCCCGTATGAAGTGGTTGTACGCTTCCATCGACGTTGTCGTAACATCGGCTATATGCACATCTGGCTCCGGCGCCGCACGCCCGGACAGCCCGATACCGCGGGATATTTCCCTGGTCAATTCATCGATCTGCGTCTCGAGAATGCTGCCGATCCCCCTCCCCCGCGAGCTCGCACTCTTCAGGAGCTCTTTCGTCCCCACATCGAGCACCTTGACATCCGTCACGAAGACATCTCCCGCCTTGGTGAACGACCCGAAGGCAATGGCCCTGATCCCGTCGAGCCGGCACAGCTCGAAGCCGAGTTCCTTGCCGATGCCCTCGGTCTCATCTCCATCGATCTGCTTTCGAAGATCATGCAGGCGCTCCCACGTGGCGACATGAATATATTTGGACTGCTCGAGGCTGGTGATGAGGAGGTTCGGGATGACCGTCCGGAGATAATCATACTCGGGATCGCCGGTGTGGTTCTCGAAGCTGATCACGGCGATGGGGATCGGCGCGGAAACGAGCGGCTCCTCGAAAATAAGGGGACGCAGCAAGAGATACCCCGCGATGATGGCGCAGAAAATCACGACGGTCGTGATGACGGCCGTCGTCCGTCGTTTTGCCGGCTTTCGTCGGGTGGTTTCCGATGGAATACTTCCCGAGGATGAGTCCGACTCCCTTTGTATCCGTTTCAGATCGGCGATCAGCTCATCGGCGTGCTGGTACCGTTCTTCCCTGTCCTTCGACAGGACCTTGTTCACGAGGCGCTCGAGTTCGAGCGGCACTCCCGTGCGCGCGCCGGTCAGCGGCTCGGGATCCTCGTTCAGGATCGAATACATCACCGCCTGCTCGTAATCACCCATGAAGGGCTGGTGCCCGGTGATCATCTCGTACAGCACGGCGCCCAGCGACCAGATGTCGCTTCGACGATCGATCTCTTCTCCCCGGGCCTGCTCCGGGGACATGTAGGCGACCGTTCCGAGCGTCGTGCCTTCCCTTGTGAGCTGCGTCCTACCGGCCGCCTTGGCGAGACCGAAGTCCATGATCTTCGCCTCGCCGCGCGTCGTGATCATGATATTAGCTGATTTGATATCCCGGTGGATGATCCCCCCCTCGTGCGCCGCCTGCAGGCCGCGCGCAACCTGCATCGCAATATCGATCGCCGCATCTATCCCGAGCGGTCCCGATGCGATCATCTCCTTGAGGCTCCGCCCCTCTATGCACTCCATTGCGATAAAAAATTGATCGTCCGCCACATCGATCTCGTGAATAGTGCAGATGTTCGGATGATTCAAAGAGGCGGCGGCCTTCGCTTCGTGGGTGAAACGTGTCCTGTCTTCATCATCCCCGATCTGCGCGAGGAATTTCAGGGCGACGATGCGTCCGAGCTTCGTGTCCTCGGCCCTGTAGACGACACCCATACCGCCGCGGCCGAGTTCCTCGAGAATTTTGTAATGTGAAACCGTTTTACCGATCATGAATAAAATACCATCCGAACCGACTCGCGTTGCATGCCTCTGTAGAATTCGCCCGTTGTCGCGCCATTGTACATAATTAATTGAAAGATGTAACAGTAATTTAAACTTCTTGCAACGAGTTCGGCCGCGAAGGGCATCCCGGGCGATCGCCTCCCGTCGGGATCCTGATCCGCCACAGGAATGTCTTATGCAAACAGCATCATGAGCGGGATTTCTCCGGGCCGCTGTATGCAGCGGACGGAGTAAACCGGAATAAACCAACGACAACTAATTAGAATGATTAAAGTTATCGCCGGCGCCGATATTCTCTGTACTTTCTGGAAAGATTCCGCTTCGGGGAACCGATACATTTTGCCATGGAGGGATGAACGGAACCTATGTCACAAACCGTTCTGGAAACAACGGATCAGCCCGGGGCAACAACGAGATGTCCCCACTGCGGTGCACTCCTTACGCTCATCCCGTTCCTCTTCGAATCCCGAATCATACTGACAACGCCCTCCGTATGTAATATCATGGGGAAAATTTTAGAATGATACTCTCCCGGGAACTCATTACGAGGTGATATCATGAAACGGGCATTCACGTTCACACTGATCGTCGTTTTAATATCGATTCTAGTCTCCTCCGGAAACGCTCATGCATCGGCATCTGCTGCGGTTTCGCGATCACCCGTACCGCTGGATCTCCGGCAGGAACAGCGTCTCGGCTGCTCGGCCCTCATCGCCGGTAAAAACACGACGGTCGACGGTTCGATTATCTTCGCCAAGACGGAGGACGACACGCCCGACGACATCGATTTCCTCTGGTACATCCCCAGGCGGCGGCACGAGCCGGGATCGCGAGTGAAGCTCCAGAACGGCGGCGCGATCCCGCAGGTCGCCGAGACATACGCCTACTTCTGGGACCAGAATCCGGGGACGCCGTTCTCAAACAACATCGTCAACGAATGGGGCGTCTCGCTGGGGAGCGACGCCTGCCCGTCGCGAGAGGACCCGGTCGAGGAGGTCGCCGCCCGGGGCGATATCGTGGACGGCGGCCTCGCCTTCGAGCTTCGGATCGTCCTCGCCGAACGGGCCAGGACGGCGCGCGAGGCGGTCGAGATCGCCGCGAAGCTTCTCGACAGTTACGGGTACAATGCGAGCGGGCGGTGCCTTCACATCGTGGGGCCCGCCGAGGCATGGCAGCTCCAGATGGTGCGGGGCAAGCAGTACGCCGCCCGGCGCGTGCGGGATGACGAGGTGGCGATCACGGCGAATACCTACACGATCCGTGAAATAGATATGGGCGACCGGGAGAATTTCATCTGCTCGCCGCGGCTTATCGATTACGCCACCGAGCGCGGCTGGTATGACCCCGCGGGCGGCGAGCCGTTCGACTTCGCCGCCGCCTACGCCGACCGCAACGCGCACACGAACCCGCGCAACACCGACCGGACATGGGGGATGGCGAGACTCCTCGATGCGGATTATCCCGTCACGTACGAGGAGGCGAGGACCGGCATCCTCCCCCCCGCCGTAAAGCCAGACCGAAAGCTCACGGTGAAGGATGTGATGGAGATCTTCCGCGACCACTACGAGGGTACGGCGCTCGACAGCACGAACAGCTACCACATCAGTCCCCACCGTTCACCGGTCCGCCCGATCTGCTGTCTCGCCTCCCACCGGACGACGGTCATACAACAGCGGAGCTGGCTGCCGCCCGAGATCGGAACGATCGTCTGGCGGGCGCTCGAGCCGCCGTGCATGAGCGGCTTCGTTCCCTGGTACCTCGGCGCCGCGCGTATCCCGGATGCATTCCAGATGGCGCCGCTCCGTGCCGACACGGCGCAGATGGCGCGGGTCGATTTTCATTTCAATATGCCGGAGGAGACCTGGCAACTCGGCCTCGAATCATCGGGCGCGTTGTTCAAGCTCCTCATGAATCTCGTCGACGGGGATTACGCGGCGACAAGCGGCATGGTGCGAAAGGCGTGGGATGAATTCGAAGCGGAGGAGTTCGCCATGCAGCCCGCCGTCGAGGAGACGGCCCTGAAGCTCTACGAGAAGGACCGGCCGCTCGCCGTGGAATTTCTCACGCTGTACACCGGCGCGCTCGCGGAGAAGTCGCTCGCGACGGCCCGTACGCTCATCGGGGACCTGCCGCGGACGGCCGGTACGCTGACGGCGCACGGACTGTATCATTTCAAGACCGGATCGCTCGACGCCGCAATCGAGAAGTTCACCGAGGCGCTCGTGGTGAAGCCGGATCACGCGGACGCCCGCTGGTACCTGGAATGGACGCGCGACCAGAAGCGTTGCGAGAAAGATCCCCCCTCCGTACCGCGCGAAACACTCGAGAAATACAGCGGCGATTACGGGCCGCGGCACGTGACGCTCCGCGACGGCTCGCTGTACTACACACGTGAGGAGCGGCCCGGGTTCCGCCTGATCCCGATCAATGAATATACCTTCGCGCTGGAGGGATTCCGGGAGTTCCGCCTCCGGTTTGTCGCCGGCGCGGACGGCGCGATCGAGAAGGTCATCGGCGTCTATTTCGAGGGGAGAACGGACGAATCAGTACGCGAACCGTAACACGATCATTTCGAGATCCTCGAGCGTGTAGACTCCCGACTCGGTGCCGATCAGCAGTGCATCCATACCGTCGGCGGCACACGAGTTGATACGCAGATCGGGAAGATCGTCCGTGACGGGCACGGCTGCAAAAGCATCCTCCGAACAAACGTATAGACCCTCTCCATACACACCGATCACGACGCTCCCGCCAGGGATATCGATGATCGATACG
>CBFCXB010000194.1:0-5770 GCA_965601905.1 uncultured bacterium
CCAGTACATGTTACCGTCGAGGCCCTCGTGCTTGCCGAGCGTGTCAAGATCCCGGTATTCGGGCTGCCTCGAGCGGTTCGCATCCCAACGGTATCCGAGGTACTGGCTGTGCTCGAGATCGACGAAATGGAAGAAGGTGTTTTTCGAGCTGAGGTCATCGACGATCGCGTTGTTCCTGTTGAAAAGCACCGCGATGAACACTTCCTTTTCCTTCTTCTTCGATCCGCTGAGGAGCTTGGCCTTGGTGTTGAACGGATCGAATGATATATCGAGATCGAGATCGATGGTAAAGAATTTGAGATCGGTCAGATCACGGGCGGGCCGCGCGGGAGGTATCGTATCCTGTATATATTTCTCCAGCACATATTCGCGCGTTTCACCGTTCCAACGAGGGATGTCTCTCTCCAGGAGAGGATTGAAGTTATCCATATGTATTATGCTTTTACCCCATCCGTCTTCTTTGTAGAGAATCTTGCCGTGGAGTCTCGGTTGTTCGCGCAGCTTACCGAAGGCGGCGCAAAGGCCGATGTGCCCGACCCAATCATCCGGTTCTTCCACCGGATAATCGTCGGCCCAGAACGCGGGGCCGAAGTTACCGTCGATCGCGACTCGCTCGTGGATGTAGAACCGTGTACCGAAATAGAACGAATAACCGGTTCCCACGTCGGATGTGCTGCCGTAATTCAACCAGAAGTGCTGGAAACCTATGTAGGGATTGAATTGAAACTCATCCCAAATCGACTTGACATTGTCGCCGAAGAGCCGAAGTTCACCACCGACGCTGTAAAGGGCGTCGAGGTCCTTCGATCCGACATCGAATCCGTACATCCCGAATGGGGCGAACGAGATCCCCTTTCGCAATCGAAACGGCACCATGAGCTTCGTGTTGACCGTCTCAAGGGATGGATTTCCGTATATGCCCGCTTCGATGGGCGCAATCGGCGAGCCGCTGATCTTTGTCAGATCGACATCCTTGTGCGCCGTGAGTCCCGCGCTGAAGAACCATTACTCCGGTTTCCTGGTTTCCTCGCCGTCGTCGAAGTCCCGCCACATGGCGATCCCGCCGCGCAGGTCGAGACTGAAGGTGCGTGATGGCGTGAAGAAGATCCGGTTTCCCGCATACAGGTAATTCCCTTGGCCGTCGGCGAAATCCTTGGGATCGACCCACAGGTACGATACGCCGATCAGCGGATTGAGCCAGAGCTGGTCCCGGTAGAACCCGATCTCGCCGTTGATTCCCCAGTTGGCGGAGATTTCCGAATCGAGCCCGTCGACATCCTCCGATCCGGCGCCGAAGAACGCCCTGATCCACGCCGTCGTGTTCTCGCCGATCGGCACCGAGTAGACCGTGAAGAACGCATTCAACGTTTTGAGGGGCAGATGGTATTCCACGCCGACATTCCAGTTCGAACTATCGGCTTTTACCGCCGCATGGGATGGGTAGATACCCAGGGGAACGAGGCGATATCCCTTATCATAATACTTCCTACACAGCCTGGCTGATTCCTCGGAGAACCAGTTATGGAGTTCCGCTAGGGAGCTGCGATCATCCACCTTCTTGTAATCTACAAAACCTGTTATGTCAGCATTGGTCGAGGAGGAATCGGCATCACCTTGCGCCCTCGCCGTCCATGCAGCGGAGCACACCACGATTATGCAGAGTGCGACTACCATCATTGATCGTTTCATCGCCCTGTATTCTCCCTTCGAATTATCAGGATGCTACGAAGCAATCCGTTGTCTCAGTAATTAGTTACGGGCATAGATTATTCGTCTTGATTCTCAACGCAACGCTCAGTGCCAATTGAGCCCCATCTCCCCTAGCCCAAAGAGAATCACCGCAGGCGTCATTGCATAATACACAGATGCCGGAATTAAAAAAGAGGTGAAATAACTTTACAGTAATTGCGAAATACCGTCAAGATAAAATACGGTAAAATTACATATCTAATAATCCGAAGGGCAGGTGTTCCACGGGCATGCCCGTTGGTATCTACTTTCCGTCTATCCGGCTTTGAGTGATCGTATTTCGTCCGGACTGCAAGACAGAATTTCACTCCCTATCAGGTTTTGAGTGATCGTCTTTCGTCTGGAATACAAGATAGGAGTTCACTCCCTCCCGTGATTGAAAACGGCTCGTGCGCCGGGACTCGTGTCAAGGGCGAGACCGGCGCCTAATAATTGGCTGGTTGATAATATTTAATTATTGGTAGTTTACGTGTACCAATTATATGGTTATTATTCGTGAGGCTGCGGAACTGAAGAAACGCCGCAGTATACGGCCGCGGCACTGAGTAAGCGCTGCACCGTATGGATGTGGCATCGAAGAAACGCCGCAACGCTCACGCGCTCCCGGTGACGGGCGCTCGATCCCGCCGGTGCGCGTGACGGGTGATACAACAAACGGGAGAGATGGACCATGATACTACTCAACGTAACGCGGGGCGGCGGGACACCGATATATGGGCAGATCATCCGGCAGATAATCGACATGATCGAGTCCGGGACGCTCACGAGCGGGAAAACTCTTCCCTCGAGCCGGGAACTGGCCGGGAAGCTGGAAGTCAACCGGTCCACTATCTATCGCGCTTACCTGGAGCTCGCCGCGCTGGGGTATGTCGAGAGCACGCCGGGATCGTACACGCGCGTCAGAGAGCGCGCACCGGTGATCAAGGAAGTGCGGGCTGACGAGAGGGGGACGGTGAACTGGCGGCAGCGGTCGAATCGCGCGAGCAGGCGCATCTTCGACACCTTCGAGCGCTATGCGCCCGAGAGTTCCATTTCCACCTCCGCCGAGGTGATCAACATCTCGCAGCTCGACCTCGATCACCGCCTCTTCCCGCTCGACGATTTCCGCCGGTGCGTGAGCCGCGTCCTGGTTCACGAGGGAGCGCACGCGCTCCAATACGGCGAGCGTGCCGGGCACGAGGGGCTCCGGGAGGTCGTCGCGCAGCGGATGCGGATTCACGGGATCACGACCTCGCCGGAGGAGATCCTCATAACGAACGGCGCGCAGCAGGCGATCGATCTCATCCTGCGGCTGCTCGCCGCCGCGGGCCGGACCGCCGTCATTGAGGCGCCCACCTACTCGAATGTGATACCGCTGCTGCGCTACCATCGTCTGCGGATCGCCGGCGTTCCGATGCGCGAGGGCGGCATGGATCTCGGAGCGCTCGAGCGGCGGCTGGACCGTGGAAACGTTGCATTCGTCTACACGATTCCGAATTTCCAGAATCCGACGGGGATCACGACGGGGCAGGAGCACCGCGAGCGGCTCCTCGCGCTCTGCGAGCGGCACGGGACGCCGATCATCGAGGATGGTTTCGAGGAGGAGATGAAATACTTCGGCAAGGTGGTCCTGCCGATCAAATCGATGGACCGGAACCAGATGGTGCTGTATGTCGGCACCTTCTCCAAGGTGCTGTTCCCCGGTGTCCGCATCGGATGGATCACCGCCGAACGCGAGTGCATCCGCCGCCTCATCGCGATCAGGCGGTTCACCGACCTCACGGGCGGCACACTCGTGCAGGCGGCCGTGGCGGAGTTCTGCCGTCTCGGATACTACGATATGCACATACGCCGGATGCACCGGTTCTTCCGCAGGCGGATGGCCGTCGCGCTCCGCGCGCTCGAAAAGAACATGCCCGAGGGTGTGACATGGACGAAGCCCGACGGCGGATACACGATTTGGGTCAATCTGCATCATCCCATCGACGGCGGAAAACCGATCAACGATCTGCTCGTGCCGTACGGCGTGGTGGTCTCCCCGGGCGATTACTACTTTCACGGCGCCAAACGGCGCAGCTCGTTCCGCATCTCGATCGCGAGCCTGAACGAGAGCGAGATCGAAGAGGGGATCGAAAGACTCGGCGCGGCCCTCGGGGCGCTGCGCCGGAAGGGAGGGTAACGATGCTGCTGCAGCTTCAGAAGGGGGCGGTCTACGGACCGATTCGGTCGAGGAGGCTCGGCAGTTCACTCGGCGTCAATGTCCTGCCGCCCTCTGTCAAGGTATGCACGTTCAACTGTCTCTACTGCCAGTACGGGTGGACAAAGAAATGCCCGCTGCGGATCGGTGAGTGGAACCGCTGGCCGTCCGTGCCGGAGATTCTCGGCGAGTTGGAGCACGCACTCTGGGAGCTCCCGGAGCAGCCGGCGTATATCACCTTCTCCGGCAACGGTGAACCGACGCTGCATCCACGGTTCGACGAGCTGGTCGACGGGGTCACATCCCTGCGCGACCGCTACGCGCCGCGCGCGAGGACGGCGATTCTCTCGAACTCGACAACGGTCGTCGCGGGAGGATTCCGTCCGGTCTCGTCCGGCGGTAACGGCTCGGGGGCGGCTCCGTGTTCGGCGGGGATCGATTGCCGGTCGGTGCGAAACGCCCTCATGAAGCTCGATGTCCGGATCATGAAACTCGAATGTGGAACGGATACCGTGCTTCATCAATACAACCGGCCGTGCGGCAGAATGGGAATGGAGGATATCGTTGAGGGACTCATGCAGCTCGATGACATCTGCATCCAGGCGCTCCTCGCCGACGGCGAGATGGGAAACGCCGGCTCCGGCGAGGTGAACCGCTGGATCGAGTATGTCGCCTCGATACGGCCGTTCCACGTGCAGCTCTATACACTCGAACGCGGATACGCCTCGCCGCGGATTGCGCCGCTGTCCGTTGCGCGTATGCGGTCAATTGCGGAACGGCTGCGCGCGACGGGCCTCGATGCGGATGTCTATTACTGATCGTCCGGTAGCAACGGCCGCGTTGATATTTGAGCTTTGAGGCTCATCAACGGCCGCGTTGATATTCAAGCTGTGCGGCCCGCCCATAAGGTGTTATGTTCACAATTCGGACCGCATCGTCCCCGCGGCGGCGGCGCTGCCCGCATCGGCGGCGCTGCCTGCATCGGCGGCGCTGCCCGCATCGGCGGTGTTCGAAAACGTCTCCGAAGGCGAAAAAGGAGTGTGGAAATGCATCTGCGAGGTGCAATATTCGGATGGATCGCTTTAATCGTTTCAATGGTGCTCGTCTGTTCATGCGGTGGCGAGGATGATACGGCCGCGCGCGAAGCGTTCGAGAAGGAAGAGCTTCAGTGGCGGCAGGAGCGTGAGTGGAGCATGACGAGTCCGACGAGCTGGCTCACGATCGCGGGTCTCTTCTGGCTCGAGGAGGGGGACAACACCTTTGGCACGAATCCCGATATTGATATCATTCTTCCGGAAGGCTCCGCGCCTCCCGTTGCCGGAAGGTTCGTGCTGCACGAGGGAAGCGTCCGGGTGATCCCCGCCCGGGGAGTTTCGATCATACTGGGAGGGAAGGCGATCACCGACACGGTGCTCACCTCCGATGAAGCGGGCCAGCCGGGCGTTATCGCCATCAACGATCTCAGGATGTGGGTGATCAAACGGGGCGAGCAGCACGCCATCCGCCTCAGGGATTTCAATTCCCCCCGCTTAAAGAATTTCAAGGGATTGCAATTCTATCCCGTGAGGGAGGAGTACCGGATTCGGGGCGTGTACGATCGATTTTCCAGCCCTCGAGGGGTCATGGTCCCCACCGTGATCGGCACGAAGGCGGCGATGGTTTCACCAGGTTACGTCACGTTCCGCCTCGGGGAGGAGAATATTCGGCTCGATGCATTCGAGGCCGGTCTCGATTCGACCAAGCTGTTCATCATATTCAAGGACGGTACGAGCGGCTCGGAAACGTACGGGGCCTGCCGGTTCATGGTGGCCGATATCAAGGACGGCGGGAGTGTCGATCTCAATT
>CBFCXB010000195.1:0-5766 GCA_965601905.1 uncultured bacterium
TCCCGGCGCCCGGCCAGTTTATCAACAGAGATATTTTGACGGATTAAGGTTAATTAATCCATCAATGTAAGAGTCCGGCGCGAAGCGTCCGCGCCACCGATCTGCGTAACCCGCGGGACGGACGGGCGCGGGCCGTGCTCCTGAAGCACGGACCGTGACCGGCCGGACCGACGGGTTCACGCTATGGTTAGCGAGCGCTTTGCACTTCATCGTATTCGATCAGCGCTCGTATCTTCGCCAGAACCTCTCCGATCACATCTCGCGATGCCTTAGAAAGGCTTTTCGCTTTTCTCACGCGCCAATCGAGACTCTTAATCTGATCAGAGAGAACAGCACCGGATATCTTTCCCTCCCGCGGCAGAATGACCTCAAATGGATATCCTTTGACTTGCGAGGTGATGGGGCAGAAAAGAGCCAGCCCAGCCTTTTGGTTGTAAGCCTTGGGAGACACGACGAAAGCCGGCCGATGTCCCGATTGCTCGTGACCCACCTGGGGATTGAATTGGAGCCACACGATATCACCCCGGTCGGGGACATACCGGCGGGGCATCACCAAACCTCCCGCCCAACAGGACCTCCCGTCGGGATTTCATCGTGTAGATTGTCCTCTCGGATCTGCGAGACGAGATTCTTGAGCTTGTACCTCAGCGGACGAACAGGTTTAATAATAAGCCGATCTCCTTCAATAGAAATGTCAACGGAAGAGCCTTCTTCAACTCCCGCATGCTTCGCGAATGATTTGGGAATCCGCAATCCGAGACTATTGCCCCACTTCTGGATCTTCGTGACCATTTGAAACCTCCGTGTATACATTGAATATACATTCAAGGCGAGTTTTCGTCAATATCTAAAATAGCTCGCTAACGGCGTTGCGGATCAGCGGCAATCGACCGCGCGAGCTTGCTCGCGTGGGCGGCTGCCCGCTGCAGCCGCTTGATGGCCGGCGCGATAGCGCCGGGCAGCGAGCGGATGGTAATCCGCAACGCCGATGGCGCGGCGCGAAGCGTCTGGCTGGTGAAGGCGCTGGTTAGGCAGCCATAATTGCAGCGTCCATTTAGTTTTGTCCTCCTGATCAATTAGAAATTACGTTACATGTCCCCCGATTCCGAGGCGCAACTGTCAAGGAAAAGGAGGGACGTCATGTCATTGTGGAGTTTTCGGAAGGAGGTGGATAAAACCGAAGAGCGTTTTCTCGCCGCTGCCCGTTCTCGTTCGGAACAACGGAGAGCTAGACGGAGGGCCATTGAAGAAGTATTATTACGTTACAGCCTCATGAAAGAATCGGGTGACGTGTCACGTAATTACGAAGCCAAAATCAGGATAGATTAAGTAGGCGCTACAAGGATCGCGATTCAGGTCTGAATTCTTCTGAGCAATCCGGCCGCCGCCCTTATGGGAACGAAGATCGCCTTGACCATCATCCAGCCGGGCCCTCGTGTGGGCCCGTAGAAGAAACACGAGATCAGGGATGCAAACGCGTACGAGATGACTGTGGCCACGGCGGCACCCATACCGCCATGAATGGGAATGAGCCAGAGGTTCAACAGTACGTTGATCACGGCCCCGAGACTATTGGATATGAGGAGAAATTTCAGTTCGTTCTCGTTCAGCAGCCACCTGCCCAGCGCGATCCGCAGGAAAATAAACACGCCCGCCCAGATATGGACGGAGAGAATCGGTGCGCCCGCCTCGTATTGCTTCCCGAACAGAAGCAAGATGACGGGTCTCGAGGCGAATGTGAAGACGACCGCGACCGTCAGGGCAAGCCAGGCCATGAAATCATAGAGCTGCTGCAGCCTCATGTTGTAGATTTCATTCCCCCGCTCCCTGCTTGCGATCAACGCGGGAAAAACGGACGTCGTGATGGCGATCGGGATGAAGTACCATAACTCCGACAGCCTTGCGGCTATTGAATAGACACCGACCTCCGCTTCACCGGCAATCTCTCCGATCATGACCTGGTCGATCTTGAAATAGATGATCGCAAGTGTGCCGGAAAGAATAAGCGTCCATGACTGTCCGAGCAGCATTTTTGCCCTGTTCATTCTGAAACGCCAGTTCTGTATACGAAGTCCCTGCGATCGGTACGCGATGACAAGCCCCGTGCCGGTAAATGCCATCTCGAGAACCATGATGACGGCAAACGCCGTTACGGGGGCTTCCATCTGTATCGCGGCAATCTTCAGAATGCTTGCCAGGGTCAACGCCACGCTGCTCGTGATGACGGTGAACTTCGATTGCACCTGTGACTGGAACCAGAGATCGATGCTGCTGAAAGCCTGGAAAATCAGCGTCAGTCCGGCAATGCCCGTTACCATACGCACAAGGACATCCTCCCGCCGGACAAAATATATAAGTACAAGAACCAGAACGAGCCCGGCCACCCCGCTCACGAACCTCAGAAGGAAAGCGGTGCCGAGAATCTCATCCCGTGCTTCCGGCTCACGAACGATGTCCCTGACTATGATACCCTGCAACCCAAGGATGGCCAGCGGGCTGAGCAGGCCCACGAAGGCCGCGCCATAATGGTAGACTCCGAACATCTCGCGCCCGAGATATCTCGCCACCCAGGCTGTTATGAATATCGAGAAGAGTAACCTGAGGATCCTCATGAAAAACAGCCACCCCATGTTCTCGATAATCTTCCTGAGGTTGGCTCCGATCTTGAACTTTTCCGATTTCAATCATTCCCCCGGGCGATGGAACGGCTCCGCCGGCAACCGGCCGCGTGCCGCCTTGGTTTTTGGCCGAACAACACGGCCGCCATACAGCCTGCATCACTGCGCCGAAACGGATTCAACCATAATACAAACCGGGTTGCCAGTCCATGCCAACCTGATGTTCCGTACAGTTCGCTGGACAATTCCACGCCTACACATTACTCTCGAACAGCGCAGACCGTAGAGGAACCCGGAACCGTAAGCCGGAGAATTACAATGCCCGGAATATGTGGAGGAGCAGGATGTGACCCATATATTCGCACAGCGCTGCTTCGTCTCTTCTCGGACATTTGGGGCGAAATCGAGATAAAGCATTTCACCAATGGTTACGTCGCGGGCCACTCGTTCACACCATCCACCGCGCTTCACACGATGCACGACGGCACCAGCTTCGCCGTGGACGGCGAGACTTCGGTATACCAGAGGGTAAACCGGATAAAACAGGGCGCGGATACGGAATTATTCCATATCAAGAACGACAGGGTTGCATTGACCCCCCTCTGCAAGGGCAACCTCGCCATTATCAGCTTCGATCACCGGCACCTGCACCTCGCCACGGAACCAACGGGCTTATTCCCCCTCTATTATATGCTATGCGATGGCGGGCTGCTTTTCAGCAGCCACATCAAGCCGCTTGCAGCGGCCACGCGGGTCGATCGTGATCCCGTCGGTATATTTCAATTTATGAGATTCCGGCACATCTATGCCGGCCGCACCCTCTTCAAGAACATACGCCGGCTTCAACCCGGACAGGCCCTCGTCTATGATATCAAGAAAGATACATTGACCGTTTACGAAACGAGCCGGTCCTGGACCCTCAAGCTGGACGGTACAAGCCGGCACGAGATTGCCGAAACATATTTGTCGGCCTTGATACGTGCAACCAACCGGTGCCTCGATGGTGACACGAGACACGGATTGATGATTTCCGGCGGATGGGACTCAAAACTGCTTCTCGCCGCCATGAGAAAACATCTGAGCCCGGAAAACATCTTTGGCTATTCCCATGGCGACATAAACGGCCGGGAGCTTACCATCGTACGAAGGCTCCTCGAGAGATGTGGCATCGAGAATCACCTCGAAAACCTGGACGGGCAAATCTTCCGGCTGGACCGGATCGAACGGCACTTCAACCGTACCGAGCATTTCATCTTTCCGCACTGGTACCGGGCAGGCCATCTGCTGTCGAAACTGAATATACGTTCGGTCGCCGCCGGGATTTTCGGGGAGGTCGGCGGCGGCCACTACACCCGGGCGATGATGATGAACAGGTGGAAACAGGGATGCAACGTCGGTGCACACCTGCTGAAACTCGACGGGTTGCTTCCGGCTTCATCGAAGCACGCCGCAAACAATACAAAGAGTGTCTATGAATTCGTCCAAGTGCGTAACCTGAACCGGCACTGGCTTATCAGGGAGGATTATTGGAACAGTGTTCCGGATCTGGTGGATAGGGTCAACTCCGACATAAGAGATCACCTGCAGCGGTTGGAAGACAGGGGCATACGGGATGTGGATCAGCTTCTTGAGGCTCATCTGACCGAAACGCGGGCGTGCCAATACATCGCGCCCCAACTGAGGACCTGCCGCGCGCATGTTGATATTGTTAATATATACGGGGATCAGGAGCTGTTCGATATCGCGAGCTGGATACCGACGCGGATGAAAATTCATAACGCGATGACCAGGGCGGTACTTCTCGAATATGATCCCCTTCTTCTTCATTTTCCGACGGCGGCGGCCCTGTTGAACAGCCAATACCCTATTCTGCTTCAGGAAGCTACGCGTCTCATGAGAAGATTCTATGAAGTCGCCGCTATGAAAGTACGGCTTCGGTCGAGGGGACGCATCAGCCCTCGATTGATTGCCTGGTACAACTATGAATTCCTGCGCGACGGGAGCATCCTGAGAAAGATCGTTGATACGTACCGCTGTGAGTTCTTCGACGGGAATGCCTGTTCGGCGTACATCGACAATGTCGCCGATTTCACGTACAAGTTCGAACTCTACAATGCTCAAAACGACATCATGCTCGGATACACCGTCGACCGTATGTTGCGTTGACGGATCGCTGTTGACGGATCGCTGTCCTTCCTAAAAACTCCATCCTGGCGATAGATGATGTAATCCACCAACCATTGGTTCCGTGCTGATCGGTCCGAGCTCAGGAGGCCCGATCGATCGTGTCATGGGCCAATCCTTCTCAACGGGGGGCAACCGCGACCGGGCGTTTACTCCCCCGCCCCGAGCGGGATCGCGATGCCGCCCGAAAACGAGAGGTTGCTGTTCTTGATGTCGAGATCTTCGCCGGAATCGTCGATCGAGGAGAGTCCGAACGTCCACCGGCCGTCGATGAAGAGGTTGACGCTTCCCGCCTCGAACGTGAATCCCCCGCCGATGACGCCGCCGATGTCGGTTCCCGTGACCTTATCCTTGATATCCTCGGTCTGATCGGTGAAATAGCCCATCGCGCCGATCTCCATCTTCAGCTTGGAAGATGTGTTGAAGGCGAGCGCCGGGCCCGCCATGGCGTTGAACTTCACCGTCTCCCCGAGGGGGACACCCAGCACGGCGAGCAACGGAAACTCGATGTAATTGAGCTTGAAGGTCACATCGGCGGTGAAGGGCACCACGCCGACATCGGACACATCGAGTGTTCCCTCGACCTCCCCCTTCCCCCCCTTCATCACGTAGAGGGCCTCTAGCCGCACACCAACCATATCGGTGAGATGCAACATGAAGTAGACGCCGCCGGAAAAGCCGAACCGGTAGCTGTTGAATTCCCCCGAGAAGGTAGCATCGTATTCTTCCAGGAAAAGGATCCCCTCCGTGTCGTCCCCCGTTATCTTACCCATGTCGAGCCCGCCCCTGAACCCGAACTCGTAGGAGGGGCCCGCGGCCGCATCACCGAACCACGCGGTGCACAGGACAAGGAAGAGAACGGCGAACGCCGACATGTATGCACTTCTCACGGCACGCTCCTTTCTGATCGAATCATCTCCCCGACAACCGAACTCGCCGCACCCATCTTACGTGTTACGGGCAC
>CBFCXB010000196.1:0-5736 GCA_965601905.1 uncultured bacterium
ATGAAGGAAAACGGCATCCCGCGGACGAAACTGAAAATCACCGATGACGCCGTCGTGACACTGATCGAACGATACACGCGAGAGGCGGGTGTACGGAACCTGGAGCGTGGTATCGCCTCGGTCGCCCGAAAAACGGCCAAGAAACTCGTAAGCGGAAAACGCGGCCCCTACCGCGTTTCGAGCCGCAACCTGGGGGCATATATCGGTCCGGAGAACTATCCCGAGCAGGAGGCGCTCTCGCGATCGCAGATCGGCGTCGCCACCGGTATGGCAAAAACCCCCGCCGGGGGTGTGATACTGTTCGTCGAGGCGCTTTCGATGAAGGGACGGGGCAGGCTGAAACTGACGGGGCAGCTCGGGGATGTGATGAAGGAGTCGGCGGAGGCCGCCATGAGCTTCGTGAGTGCGAATTACGCGGGCAGCATCGGGCGCGAGGATTTTTTCAGTAACTTCGATCTTCATCTTCATATACCCGCCGGTGCGGTACCGAAGGACGGACCGAGCGCCGGGGTTGCCATCGCGACCTCGATCGCTTCGGTTGCGCTGCAGAGAAAGGTACGCAGCGATGTCGCCATGACCGGCGAGATTACGCTGACCGGCAAGGTCTTGCCCGTCGGTGCGATCAAGGACAAGGTGATAGCCGCCCATAGAGCAGGGATCAGGGAGATTGTCATGCCGACCCTGAATCGCAAGGATCTGGAAGATGTTCCTCGCCAGATCGCGCGGGATATCCGGTTCACGTTCGTGGACAAGGTCGATCAGGCGATCGAAGCGGCACTCGTCGATCGGAAACGTTCCGGTGGAACGCGCGGGAAGGGTGGGTATGGACGAGTGTAGTGAAAAGAAGAACCTGCTGCCGAGAATTATATCCTTCCTTGTTCGAAGGGTCGGCGCGAGACGCTCCTTCATGCTCCCCGCCGATGTGGAAAAATCGTCGAAGGTGCTTATCATCGACTCGGGTGAATTGACCGATCTGCTGTTCATCGCACCGGTGCTGAAACGTCTGCACGAACGGTTCCCCGGCAAGAAAACGACTATCCTGGTGAACGGTGACGATGCATCGGTTGTCAAGGAGATCATGAAGGTCAACGTGCTCCTCACATACGAAACGAAACAGCTTCATATCTTCAAGACGGATTACTGGGCCCTCGTGCGGCGACTCCGAAAGGAGCGGATCGAGACGGTCGTACTCCTCAGCCGGCGCTTTTCCCTGGAGCGGCATCTGCTCGCATTCGCCTGCGGGGGTATCGTGAGGATCGGATTCGTCCATCCGTTCGCCTATCCCTTTATCAATTGCGAGGTGCGTTTCTCGGACGACCTGTACGAGGGGAACAAGGTGGCCGGTATACTTGATGCGGTCGGCATGCGTGTGGATGAAGTGGTGGGACGGATCACGCTTTCACCAAGCCAGTTCAACCACGCGAAGCAGTTGGTACATTTCCGCAAACCGGAGAAGGAGACACTGACGGTGGGCGTCGATCCTGGTCAGGGGAAGACCCGCCACAAGGTCATACTCGAGATCGTGACGTATCTCGCGAACAACCTCGCGAGCAGGAGAAAGGTGAAGTTTCTCGTACTCACCAATCCGTGGGACGCACGGGTCGCTGCGCGCTTTGCGGGCGATCTGAAAGCCGAGGTGCTCGATCTCGTTCCAGCCAATATCGGCGAAACCGTCGCGCTTCTCGCCCAGTGCGATCTGTTTCTCGCTGGAAACACCGATCTTTTCCATTTCGCCGCCGCATTGCGTGTTCCCACAATCGGCCTTTTTACAAAGTACGATGGGCGGAGATGGATCCCGGTTGCCGCTCCGCACGTGAGGATATTCAAGGGAACACACGGCGAAAAGCTCTCGCTTCAGAGTTTTTTCGCCCAGGTCGAGGAGGTCCTGACCACGAGATGCGGTGTGCCGATCTAAGGTGATTCATCGAGAAGGGAAACATCCAGTGTGATGCAGCAGAGTGCGGGAAAGACATACGTGCGGTTGCTGGGCTACCTGAAGCCGTTCTGGAAGAGGGTCATCGTGCTGTTCATCTGCACGACGATCTTCGCATCGCTGAGCGGGATTTCCCTTACCCTGATCCCTCCGTTTCTCCATATCCTGTTCGGTTCGGCGCCGGAGGCCACGGTCTCGCAGCCTCGTGTCGACGGTGAACGAACCCCGATACCCGGCGCGGTGAGGGGGATCGTCGCAGCGGTACAGGAGCGGGCACGGGGATTTATCTACCGGGGTGAACCGGCCGAGCGGCTCGGCCGGTTCTGCATCGTATTCTTCGTCCTGATGCTCGTAAAGAATGTGTTCGGCTATCTCGGCACGTACCTCACGATCTACCTCGAGCAATCGATTCTCTTCCGAATACGGAACGACCTGTACGGGAGGGTGCAGAGACTCCCCATGTCGTTCTTCGACCGGGAGAAGACGGGAAATCTCATATCGCGTATCACCAACGACGTGACGATGCTGCGCGGCGCCGTCGTCGGCGGGCTCGCGAGCATCGTACGGAACAGTCTCATGACCCTGATTGCGATCTCCATCATTTTCTACACCTCCTGGAAACTGTCACTGCTGACCGTCATCATCGTTCCGTTCAATGTGATGCTGATCGCGGTGATCAGCCGGAAGCTGCGAAAGGGGAGCCTCCGTGCCCAGGAGCGAATGGCCGATATCACATCGGTGCTCCAGGAGACGATCTCCGGCGTCAGGGTCGTCAAGGCGTTCGGCATGGAGGATTTCGAGAAGCGAAAATTCGGCATGTTCAACATGCGGTACGTACGTGAATATCTCAAGATGCGCCGGTTCGCGGAGTTCGCATCACCGTCGAGTGAGACGCTCGGCATTATCGCCAGCATCTTCATCCTGTGGTATGGGGGACGGCTTGTCATTGGGGGGGGGCTCGATCCGGCCGATCTCATGATGTTCATCGGAGCGATGCTGTGGGTGGTGACGCCGGTGAAGAATCTCAGCAAGCTCAACAACGTCGTGCAGGAAGGGCTGGCGAGCGGGCAGCGCATATTCCAGATCCTCGACATCGGATCGGAGGAGGGGGAGGACGGTGATATCGAGATAGAGCGTTTCGAGGAGGGTGTGAAGTACGATTGCATCTCGTTCGGGTACGGCAACGGTATCGATGTGTTGCGTGATGTGAGCTTCGAGATAAGGCACGGGGAGGTCGTCGCGCTCGTCGGCGCGAGCGGCGCGGGCAAATCCACGATAGCGGATCTCCTGTCGAGATTCTACCGGCCGACGAGTGGACGGATACTGATCGATGGACATGATATCGCATCGATCAGGCTTCAGTCGCTCCGGGCCCTCATGGGAATCGTCACGCAGGAAACGATTCTCTTCAACGATTCGGTTTTCAACAACATCGCCTACGGCATGGAGCAGTGCCCGCAGGAAGGTGTCGATCGTGCAGCCCGGGCGGCAAACGCCCACGAATTCATCATGGCGATGCCGGATGGATATAAAACGTATATCGGCGATCGCGGCGTGCAGCTTTCCGGGGGGCAGCGTCAACGGATCGCCATTGCACGGGCGCTGCTCAAGGATCCGCAGATTCTGATCCTCGACGAGGCGACAAGCTCCCTCGATGTGGAGAGCGAGGCGCTGGTTCAGGAAGCGATCGATCGCCTCGTGAAGGGGCGAACGACACTGGTGATTGCACACCGGCTCTCGACGATCAAGAATGCGGACAAGATCATCGTGCTCGACAGCGGCACCGTCCAACAGGTCGGCACGCATGAGGAGTTGATCACGAAGGATGGTATCTACCGGAAACTCTACGATCTGCAGGTCAGAGCGTGACGCCCTTCTCGTCTATGCTCCCAACTGGCTGGGGGACGCCGTCATGGCGACCCCGTTTCTTCAGGTTCTGCGTGAGCTCTTTCCCGCTCCGTTCATACACCTCTTCTGCCGCACATACGTCTCGGAGGTGTTTCGGAGGAGCTCCGCGGTGGATTACATCATCGAGTACGAATCGGCGCTTGGTCTCGGCGCACGTGTACGCGCGCTCCGGGTGGAACGTCCGCCGCGGGGATGGGGCATCGGATTTGTGCTGCCGCCTTCCTTCTCGTCGGCGCTCGCCGCATTTCTCTCAGGCGCCCCACGCCGAATAGGGTATGCCGGCGAGATGCGGCGTTTGCTCCTCACGGACGCGCTGACGGTTCCACGCGTGCGCGCGGAGCACCTATCCTGGATGTACGCCAGGCTCGCCGAGCGAGTCGCCGGCTCCACGATCACCGATATGCCGCTCCCCGTAGTCGTGCCGCCGTACCAATGGATGGATATGGTGGAGGGGATGCGGCTCGGGAATCCGTACATCGTGATTGCCCCGGGGGCCGCGTACGGCACCGCCAAGGAGTGGCCGCTCGAGCGGTACGCCTCTCTGGCGGGGCGGCTTGCGGCACACACCGGTCTGCGGATCGTGGCCGTCGGTGCCGCACCGGAGGCGGCGCCCCTGGCGCGTATGGCGGAATCGGCGCCGGTGCTCTCGTTGGCGGGTGAGCTGGCGAGCAGCGAGCTCCTCGCCGTGCTGCGCGGTGCCGCCCTCGTCATCGGAAACGACAGCGGCCCCGTGCACATCGCCGCGGCGATGGGCAGGCCTACCGTCGCGATTTTCGGCTCGACGAGCCCCGCGTGGACTGCTCCACGGGGCATTGCGGTGCGCATCGTTTCAAGTGAGGTGGAGTGCGCCCCGTGCTTCAGGCGGGTATGCCCCGACGGCGAACCGCGCTGCTTGCTCGGCATTGATGTCGATGATCTGCTACGGACATCGTGTGATTTGTTGGAGGAGGTTCACTCTTGACGAAGGAGAATCCTTCTACCGCTGACCTACGATCGGCACTCCGCCTGTGGCGGGATAAGCGGATCGTGATACTCGGTGATATGATCTTGGACGAGTTCATATATGGACGGTCCGAACGGGTGTCCCGCGAGGCGCCGGTCGTGATCGTCCGTTACGACGGCACCTCCTATATGCCTGGAGGTGCGGCGAATGCGGCGCAGAACGTGGCCTCACTCGGCGGGATCGCCGTGCCGATCGGTATCGTCGGCGCCGATCGTGCGGCCGCGCGACTCGCCACGTTGCTGCGGGATCGGGGCATTTCCGTGCGCGGTCTCATCACCGCGCGGGGCAGGGTCACCACCTCGAAGATCAGGGTGATGGCGGGTGATTACCATGCGCAGCGCCAGCAGATTGTGCGGATCGACAAGGAGCGGCGTCGGCCGCTCCCACCCGCCGTGGAGAAGAGGATTTTCAATGCGTTCAAGCGAGAACTCGGCGCCGCGGATGCAGTCATTCTCAGCGATTACCATCAGGATCTCTTTCAGGAGCCGGTCATACGCCGCGCGATAGATCTTTGCAGGGCGGCGAGCGTACCGGTCGTTGCCGATTCCCGCTTCAGGTTGTCTCTATTCAAGGGAGTGACCTCGGCGACTCCCAACGAGCTGGAGGCGGCGCATGCCGCGGGAACCGTGTTGACCGATGAGCTGTCCGTGGAGAAAGTGGGCAGGGTGCTGCTCCGGCGCCTGGCGGTTTCCTCGGTGCTCGTCACACGCGGCCGCTTCGGCATGTCTCTTTTCGAGAGGCGCAGGCGAACCCGCTCCGTCGGCGTGCTCGGCAGCTCGGAGGCGACCGATGTGACGGGAGCGGGGGATACCGTCGTTTAGGAGGTTTACCTGACGCATTACACAGGCGGGATTATGGATGCCATATGTTACAAGTGAAAATGGGTTGGAAG
>CBFCXB010000197.1:0-5693 GCA_965601905.1 uncultured bacterium
GGCCAGGAGCTGCGCCCAGCGCCCGCCGCCGAGCTGGGCCGCGGCGGCGCCCGCGAGGACAATGAGACCCGAGCCACAGAGGGCGGGGAGCACGCGAATCGAGTGCACCGAATCGCCGAACACTGCCTTCCATGCCCCGAGCAGCCAGATCGAGAAGGGCGGCTGGTCGACGTAGCCCCACGCCGGCCGGGCGGCGCAGGCGAGGTAGTAGTACTCGTCACGAAAGATGCCGAATCGCCCGTTTGTGAGGATATGCAGGAGGAGCTGGGCGGCGGCGGGGACGAGCAGCAGACCCCAGGCAATCGGCCGTGCGGGAAGCGTGTCATCCGAGGGGGCCGGGATCGGCGGTGATGCGGGCTGATCTGTCACACATTTCTCCTTTCGCTTATAACTAATACGGGATCGATAGTCGGACTGTTTCGGTCACGATGCAAGCGCGTTATTTATTCTCCCTGCGACAAACACCCGGCGAGAATGACCGGAGGATTCCCCCGCCGCAAAGTGAAGAGCTTTACATGGCTTTGAAAAAACTCGGCGTTCCGACCGAACTCATCGTGTATCCCAACCAGTCGCGCCGGGTTGCCGAGGTCCGCTACGATATGGTAAAAATGGCCTCGGGGTTCGCGTGGTTCGAAAAATGGATTCGCGGCCGAGAGGGATGATTCGACTGGCAGGAACTGCTCGATACCCTGGAATAGAGTTAGGTGACCGGGAATCGGAGTCGTTTTCGCGGGTTGTACTACCCATAATCCTATTCTCCCGTAATCATCACTGAAACCGCCAATTGCAAGAATAGCAACGCGCACGGAATGAATTGAGGGCGAGCAGGCAGTGCAACTTATTCAAGTTGCAATCGTATATGAGAGTTGAATTGTATTTGAGTGGGGATTGTATATACTATTGCTCATTATTCATTGTTGTTGATTTAAATCAAGGAGTACGTATCGGTGTCTATATCGAAAAGAAAAGTCATCATCGGGCTGTCGGTGATCGCGATCATCGTCGTTATTATCGTGATCATGGCCAACAAGAACGGAAATCACAAAACGATCGTCCAAACCGAGGTGGCCGGCAAGCGGGACATCGTCGAGGTCGTGACCGCAACGGGTAAAATAGAGCCCAGGACCCAGGTGAAGATCAGCGCCGACGTTGCGGCAAAAATCATTCATCTGGCCGTAAAAGAAGGCGGCTGGGTGGAGAAGGGAGACCTTCTCGTCCGTTTGGATCAAGAAAGATACGTTGCCGCCCTCGAACAGAGCGAGGCGAATTTGCGTTCGGCAATAGCCAATGCCAATCTCGCCAATGAAAATTTACTAAAGGCCGAAAAGGATTTTGAACGAACAAAAACGTTGGTGAACCAAAACCTCGAATCGAAAGCCCAATACGATCTAGCATATTCCAATGTGCAGATAGAAAAAGCTCGACATCAATCCACTCGGGAAATCGTTGAACAGGCTCGGGCTGCAGTCAAACAGACAAAGGACAATCTTTCCAAAACGACCATTTACGCGCCCATGGCGGGAACCATCAGCACTCTCAACAAGGAAGTCGGTGAAATCGCACTGGGATCCCAGTTCCAGGAAGATGTCATCATGATCGTATCTAATCTCTCCGTGATGGAGGCACTTGTCAATGTCGATGAAAACGACATCGTAAACGTGAGCTTGAACGACAGCGCCACAATTGAAATCGATGCCTTACCCGATAAGATATTCCAAGGCGTTGTAAGGGAGATTGCCAGCAGCGCAACCCTCAGCGGCGCCGGAAGCATCGAGCAAAAGACCGAATTCGAGGCAAAACTCACTATTACCGACCCCGTGGATGAATTGCGGCCTGGAATGACGGCCAGCGCCGATATAGTCGTCGAAAAGCGTGACAGCACCCTATGCGTACCCTTGCAGTGCGTCACCGTGCGCACACCCGAACAATTGAAACAGGGGAAAATCCAAACCGGGGACAGGTCCGGCACAGACAGCACATCCCAGCAACTATATACTCCGGATAAAGATGGTTTCGTGCAGCTTGTCTTCGTTGTGGTAGACGATGCGGCAAAAGCCGTTCAGGTCGAAACCGGCATTCAGAGTGATACCCATATTGAGATTGTTGCCGGTATTTCGGTAGGGGATATAATCGTAACCGGCAGTTACCGCGCAATAAGCCAAACGCTTAATAATGATTCGCCCGTGCTGGTCAAAAATACCGGCAATAATAATTAACATGGGTTGATGTCATGCGGGAATTCGTATATGTAATAACAGAGTCGTTCTTCACTGCCGCCCGAGCGCTGAAGGCAAACAAGAATCGAGCCATACTCACAACCCTGGGAATCGTTATCGGCATATTGGCTATCGCAACTACGATGACGGTTTCAAATGGACTGGCGAACAACTTCAAAGAGAGCATTTCCGCCGTCGGCTCCGACGTGCTTCATGTTTCGCGAATGCCATGGATTATAACGGGCGATTTTTTCAGATACCGTAACCGCCCTCGTATAAGTTACAAGCAGTGCCAAGAGCTTGTCCAAAGAATGAAAAACACCCGTGCGGTCAATATTGCCACAGGTACGGGCCGGAATATCAAGTTCAGATCCACAGTATTGGAAAATATATCCGTAATCGGCACTACCGAAAAACAGATATTATTATCTAATGCCGTCCCGGAGCACGGCCGCTTTTTCAGCGGAATTGATGTGCAGAACAGGAAGTTCGTCTGTGTCATAGGCAATGAGATTCGCGATCTTCTCTTTAACAACGCCGATCCCCTGCAAAAAGATATCAAGATCGGCCGAAGCACCTTTCGTGTCATCGGTGTGATGGAAAAACAAGGGAGCGGAGGTTTCTTCGGCGGTCCGAATTTTGACAGGCGTATATACATACCGGTGACCAGCTTGATAAAAGCCTACGGAAGTAGAAACCGGCAGTTCGAGATTGCCGTCAAAGCGCCCAGCCATGAAGCGCTGGATGATTTCCGGTATGAGCTGGTGGGTGAAATGAGAAAAATCCGGAAATTGAGCCCTACCGAAGAAGACAATTTCTCTATCAACAGCATGGATAGCCTCTTAAGTGCTTATAACACTGTAATGGGTGTCGTCATTCTCATCGGTTTTATCATTACCAGTTTTTCGTTGTTCGTGGGCGGAATCGGCGTGATGAATATCATGCTTGTTTCGGTAACGGAAAGGACCCGTGAAATCGGTCTTCGAAAGGCCGTCGGAGCCAAACGAAAAACGATACTTACGGAATTCCTTTTCGAATCATGTTGCCTCTGTGCCGTCGGTGGAACGATCGGACTGATATTTTCCTATGGTGTTGCCGCACTCATCAACAAACTCGTAATGCCTGCCGCCGTATCTCTCTTCGTAATTATTATTGGAATTCTAATCTCTTTTCTGGTGGGAATTCTTTCTGGATTATTTCCGGCAATGCGGGCATCACGCCTGAATCCAATTGAAGCGTTGCAGTATGAATAGATCTTGAATTGTGATTGAAAGGCATCCGGCGAATGGGTTCAAAACACGACTGCAGCAGCCGACGAGGTCGAAGATGTTTTTTTTCGAATCCTTGAAAATGGCTCTATCGGCAATAAAAACCCATAAACTCAGGGCCTTCCTGACCATAATAGGGATCATAGCAGGCGTGGCGTCGATTATCTCGGTCATGACCGGTATCTCCATTGTCCAGGTTGCCATCGAGAAAGAGATCAGCGTGTTGGGAACCCAGACATTCCAGGTGCAGAAGCAGGCGGCCGGAGGCGCAATAAGTGATGAAGAGAGACGGAAGATCCAGCAGCGCCGGCCCACAACCGTCGCACACGCCAACGCGATTCGAGAGAAGGCAAAGAGTGTAGACCTCGTAGGACCGGAGTTGTGGGGTTATAATCATGTCGCATCTTATAAGAATATCAAAACCAATCCGGACCTGATGATCTGCGGAGGCACTCCCGAGTACACGACGAACAATACGCACTATGTGGAATTCGGCCGCAACATTTCTCACGAAGATGTAAAAGTCGGCCGGAACGTGGTTTTGCTGGGATACGAAGTGGCTCAGACACTCTTTCCATGGACCGATCCACTTCAAAAAACAGTCAAGATCGATGGAAGGAAATACAGTGTCGTGGGTGTTCTCGAGGATAAGAGCTCCGCCATCGGCGGCCGTTTTAATCACTATCTTATCCTTCCCATCACACGATTCAAAAAAACGTACGGCATGCGCGATGCGAGCGGCCACGAGCGCTCCGTAAATATTACCGTGCGGGCGAGGACCGCCGAGCTCCTACAGCAGGCCATAGATGAAACCAGAATGGTTATGAGGATGGAGCGGGGATTGAAACCCCATGAAGAAGATGATTTTACTATTTTCACGAATGACAGCAATATCAGGACTTTCAATCAGACTACGGCGGGAATAAAAGCAGGTTCTTTCATCATCGGCATTGTCGCCCTTATCGTGGCCGGCATCGGCATAATGAATATCATGCTCGTATCCGTGACGGAACGCACGAGGGAAATCGGTATTCGTAAAGCGCTGGGAGCGAAACGAATGAATATTCTCCTTCAATTCCTCATGGAAGCAATAATTCTCTGCAATATAGGCGGCATAATCGGAGTCGCCGTGGGTTTTGCCCTTGGCAATATCATCAGTCTCGTGACGGACTTCGCCGCCCATGTGCCCCTGGAATGGACTTTCGCGGGCATATTATTCTGCACTGCCGTCGGCCTGACCTTCGGATTCTGGCCTGCATTGCGAGCTTCCAAGTTAAATCCTATCGATGCCCTCCACTATGAATAAATAGCCGCACGATTCACAGTTGAAACCCGTAAGGTGAAGAAACTCAACCGACCGCCAAACTCTTTGACGATCAAATGTTGCATCGAACATGTTGGCCGAATCTCCGTCGAAAACAGCGTGCAAATCCAGACGATTAGCCGGTCAGGTGATATATAAGAGTCGCTCATGCGGTCCGTGCGTACCACATGCAGAATGAACGCCCGAGTATCTGTCCTCATGCAGCCTTGCGATAGTAGAACCGGAGCATGCCGCCGAGCCGCTCACGACAAAGAACTTTGCCATCACGCCGGCTGACTTCCTCCCCGGGTTCGACCACTCGATTAGCGAGCCCTCGGTGATTACGTTCCGTGTGGAAATGGTCCAGGAACGCGCCGACTGCGTTACGTAACGACTTCTCGCCGAAAAAGATCATTCGATCGAAGCACTCTTCTTTGAGCGAGCGGTGGAAACGTTCCACGTGGGCATTCAAATTCGGACTTCTTGGAGGGAGCCGCACCGGTATTATGTCTTCGTTTTTCAAGATCTCTCGGAACGCGGGACCCGTGAATGGCTTGCCGCATCACGCGCTCAACCTGCTTGATATGACCGGCGGTGAACTTGCGCAGGAACTCTCCCGCAGTGGTGGGAGCGGGAACCTCAAGATCGTAGAGGTTGGATCGGGTAGCCTTTTCGCTTCTCAAGACCTCGAGGTCGGTCAGGTTCGATCCGCCGACGAGAAAGTCGTTCACAAAGCTCATGATGAAATCAGGCGTTTGGATGCCGCGCCTCCGCTTCTTCACCGGCAGCTTCCGGAGACCCGAGATGATGCCCAGCTTGCGGCTCAAGTCGGCAACCAACTTCAGCCCCGAGAACTAGCCTTAATCCGTCATTCTTTTGGGTGTGAATGTTTGGCCGGGCGCGTAG
>CBFCXB010000198.1:0-5693 GCA_965601905.1 uncultured bacterium
CCCGCCCCGTTGGGGCCGAGAAGACCCGTCGCGCCGGGCGGGAACGCGGCGGAGATGCGGTCCACCGCGGTTACGGCGCCGTAGGCGACGGTGAAATCATGGAGGGTGACGGACAATGAACCTCCCGCGTGATAATTACAGACCGTGGCCGGAACCGGCCGGATATACTTGTGAGTACGGAAATGCCGGGCAAATTGTTCCTGCAATGACCGCGCAAGGAAGGGGCCGGATGAACCGCCTGGGATATGATCGAGAAATGACCCGTCCCCGGCCCCCTTCCCCGTATCACCACCCGAAATCACTCCGGTGCTGAACGATGAATTCGCCTATTATCCGCGCTTTTTTATGCTTCCCGGCCAGGCTGATATGGCAGTCGTCATAAAAGGCCGAGCGGCTGATCCTTCCATGAAGATTCACGAAATAGGCGTTGGGAAATCGATCGGCGGTCTCTTCCTGGATCCGGTTCATCTTCTCGATCATGTGCCCCAGGTACTGCTTTTCACGGGTGGTCAATTCCCGATCTTTCGGAATACTGACCGAGGCGATTTTATCGGGGTGGAAATCGTACCCGACCAGCAGCAATGAAATCCCGCTCGCGCCCGTCATTCCGGCGAGGGCCTCGACATTCCGCCGGCAGACCTCCAGCACCCGTTCCGTCCGCACATTCTCCATGAATTCGTCGATCGTTTCCGGCCGCCCCAACTTCTCCGCATACGCGCCGTCGTGGCGGGACCGCCAGTCCCAGTTGTTCTTTTTGAATGAATGGACACCGATAAACTCCATCGTCAGCGCATAGAGAGTGGAAATACGGCTGAGGGTCCTGTGCAACTCCGGGGGAGTATCATAGTAGGGAGGCTGTAGTAATCGCGTCATATTCTGCGGCGCGTACAGGCGGTTGCCCGAAACTAGAAGATCGTTCCGCGCATTGTAAAAAATGACGAGATCAGGTTCCCACGGCCCGACACGGAGATGATAGTTGATCAGGGACTCGGTGGAGGTGTAGGCGCCGACCCCCGCATTGATATAGTCCGTTTCGAGACCCCTGTTCCGGAGAAACTCGTTCACGAGGTGGGGATACGTCTTGTCGATTGGACCGCTGTCGAAGGTGGTCGAACCGCCGATAAACGCAATTCTCCTCGTGCCCGCAGGCTTCTCGAACGGTATCTCGGGCGAATGAAATCCATGGATACTGATATCGGGAGACTGCCGGTTCGGTATGAACCGCACGAAAGAAGCCGCTTCGTTGTACGCTGTCATGACGCCCTGTTGATGCCACACCAGTATGAGCGTTCTGAGCTTGCTGTCGGGAAAGAGGAACATGCCCGCACGCACGGCGACTTCGAGCGCAAAGATGATCAGCACGATCATGATTACGATGAATATCGATAGTTTCGCTTTTCCCGGTCGTGGCATTTCCCCATGGCTCCGTATATGATTGCCGCTGCCAGCCGTCACGTAACAGTCCCCTTCGAATTCTTGAATCTATCAGCAAAGTTGCGGGGGAGTCAAGTCGGTAGAAGTGCATTGAAGCTGAAGCGCCACGAGATTGAAATGCTACGGAGCTGGGGATGGCAATTCCCCGCCCCGGTACTCCGGGACGGGGAATTCACCCGTTCTTCACACGTATCGTCATCGATCGAAATCAGAACCGCGGTTCCCGATCGCCCCTGGTCGAGTCGGCCGCACCGACCGTTGCCTTGCCGACCACGATGGAATCCGTTTGCGTCGCGTCAAGATCTGATTCGATCGGCGCGGGCTCGATCGCCTCGATCGGCTCGGGGCCCGCGGCGCCGGTCTCCGCGACGCTCCAGCCCTCGATCTCCTCGACGAAGCGCTGCGCGATCGCGGCGAGGTCCACCGGCGGGGTGCCGACGTCTTCGACGACACCTTCGATACGCTCCATATTTGCATATGCCTTCGCGTACGTCTCGTCTATCTCGACCGCTACGGTGTACGCATCCTCGGCGGCCCGGATGTGGCCGGTGTGCTCGAGGGCCATGCCCAGATTATTCTGAAAAATCGCGAAGTCTTCTCTGAGCTCCACGGCGTGGGCGAGCGGCGCGAGGGCCTCATCATACCGGCCGTCCTCGATCAGTATCAGGCCCATGTTGTTCATCGACCACGCGTCGTTGTTGTCGATGCGGATCGCCTGGCGGTACGCCTCGACGGCCTCATCGCGGCGGCCCAGCTGGGCGTACACGCGCCCCCGAAGGCGGTGCGCGACATCCAGCTCCGAATCGATCACCAGCGCCGAATCGATCTTGGCCAGCGCCTCCTGCGGCCTGCCGTCATCGAGGAGCACGCGGCCCAGGTTGATCCAGCTCTTCACATGGCGCGGATCGAGTTCCAGCGCCCGTTCGAGCGCCTCCTCGGCTGTCGCATACTCCCCCGCCTTCCACGCCGAGAGGCCGAGCATGTAGTAGCCCCAGGGGTTCTCGCTCTTGCGCTCGGTATACAGCGTAAAGAGGTCCATCGCCTCGTCGTAGCGCCGCTGGTGATACGCCGCCTCCGCCTCATCGTAGGTGATCTCCTTCGGCGGCTGCTCCTTTACCACGACCGGCTGCGTCGATGCGACCGCCGTGGGGGCCGTTTCGCCTTCTCGAGTCTGCGGCGCAGCCACCGTCGGCGGCGGCGCGCTCTCCTTGCTGACCCGGCCAAAGTATTTCTCCGCATGTTCCTCATCGTCGGTACCGCAGCCGATGACGGTCATCGACAGCGCCAGCACCGCGATTACGACTGTGATTGCGGCTCGGGATTTGATGTTGGACATCATGTCGAGCCTCCTTTCCGTTTCGAGCCCTGCCGGGCTCATTCCACTCTGCCGTCTGTCGTAATCTGTAAATGGCAAGCGGGAGGCCAGGCCAGGCGGCATATATTACTGATCTTTTAATTGCTTTGATTATAAATAATTAAGATGTCTCTGCTGATTGCTTGTGAGCTGTTTAGGGTGCGGTTTGTGTCCTTACGGACACATAATCGAAGACCTGTGTGTGTCCGCATGAACACGCGCTTTCGCGCCGCGCCGCCCAGCCGCGCCGCCCAGCCGCCCTATTTTCGCTTCAAGTTGTGGCGGCGCATGATCTTGAGGAGGCTGGCGTGGTCGGCGAGGCCGAGCTCTTTGGCCGTGCGTGTGATCTGCCAGTCGTTGCGCTCGAGGGCGGCGACGACGATCCGCCGCTCGGCCTCGGCCTTCAGCTCCATAAATGTGCGGGGTTTCGGATCCTTACTAATGCTCGTGCTCCCGGATTCGGCCCCCTCCCGCACCTCGGCCGGCACCTGGTCGATACCAATCACGCCGGTATCGGCGGCGATGATCATCCGCTCTACGATATTCCGCAGCTCGCGGACGTTGTTGCGTTTCCACTCGTACGCCATGAGACATTCGAGCGCTTCGGGAGCGATTGTTTTCCGCCGCACGCCGAGCCGCACGCAGGTGCCGGAGAGAAAGTGCTCCACCAGCTCGGGGATATCGGAGGAACGATCACTCAGTGGCGGCACACAAAGGACATGCACATTCAATCGGAATAACAGATCCTGCCGGAACCGCCCCGCCTCGACTTCCGATTCGAGGTCGAGGTTGGTGGCGGCGACGACCCGCGCATTGACCTCGATGGCACGCTCGCCGCCGAGTCGTTTCACCCGGCACTCCTCCAACACCCGCAGCAGCTTCGCCTGCGCCGGCGGGGGCAGCTCGCCGATCTCATCGAGAAACAGCGTCCCACCGGCGGCCTGTTCGAAGGCCCCCCGGTGCATACGGTTCGCTCCGGTGAACGCCCCGCGCTCGTGCCCGAACAGCTCGCTCTCGATCAGGTTCTCGGGGAGCGCGGCGCTGTTGATCGCAACAAACGGCCTCTTCGGATCGGCACCGAGGCGGTGGAGTTCCCGGGCGACGAGCTCCTTGCCCGTGCCGCTCTCGCCGGTGATGAGGACAGGGCTGGGAATCCTCGCGACGCGCGCGATCCGCTCTTTCAATTTCCCCATTGCGCGGCTCGAGCCGATAAGGGGCGTCTCCGTCCCGAGGTCCCGCCGGAGCGTCTCGACCTCGGTTCTGAGGCGTACGCGCTCGAGGGCGTTCTCCACCTCGTGCGCCACACGCTCCATCGATTCCGCCTTGTCGATGAAGTTGTACGCGCCGAGCTGCACCGCCTTGACGCACCGATCGTAGTTCCCCGTCCCCGTGTATACGATGACGGGGATCGGCACGTTCTGTTTCTTGAGTGTGCGAAGCACATCGAAGCCGTCAACGCCGGGCATCTCGAGATCGAGAATCATACAATCCACCGCCTCGGTGGCGATGATCTCGAGCGCCTCGGCGCCCCCCGCCGCGACGAGCGTCTCGTAGCCGCCGACACGCTTGAGGTCGTAGGCGTACTGTTCCACCAGCGCGCGCACGTCATCCACTATCAATACAACGGTCATGTACGATCACCTTCCACAGCGGGCAGATCGATGATGAAGCGGCTTCCCTTACCCGGTTCGCTCTCGACGCGTATCGTGCCGCCGAGATCCATGACGAGCCGCCGCACGATCGAGAGCCCCAGCCCGGTGCCGTTCTTCTTAGTCGTATAGAAATCGCCGAACGCCATCTCGATCTGCTCGTCGCTCATGCCGGTTCCCGTGTCGGCCACCGTTATACGCACGCTCGCCTCCGCGCTTTCTCCCGATTCGGACACGCGCTCCGTCGAAACGGTGACATTTCCCGTGTGGGCTTCGAGGGCGTCTATGGCGTTGCCGACGAGATTTTCGAGAATCCGCCTGAGCGAGACCGGATCGCCGGGAACGATGACCTCCCCGTCGAGATCCATTTCAAGATCCGCGTGTTCCGTTCCCCGCAGATCCGTCACGACCCGCCGGATGATACCGTTCAGATCGCACGGCCGGCGCTCGCTTTGAGGATACAGCCGCGCATAGTTCGATGCAAGGTTCTCCAGGTAGGAAATGCTGGAATCGAACGTCCCCTGCCGCTCACGGAAGACAGCCGGCAGCCGCTCCGGCTCTTCGCGCAGAAGCTGCATGAGGTGACGGAATACATTGCGGATCGGCGTGAGCCCGTTCTTGATATCGTGATTCACCTGCCGCGCGAGCTCTCCCACCGTCGCGCGGCGCTCGGCGTCTTTGACCCGGACCGCGCTCTGGCGCAGCCGTTCGGTCATGGCGCCGAGGAGACGCGAGAGGGCGCCGATCTCATCCCTGCGGCTCGATTCGAAATCGATGTCGAGCCGGTCGAGATCAATGCGCGCGGTCTTACCGGCCAGCTCGACGAGCGGCCGGCTGATCCGCGAGGCGAGCCAGACCACGAGCACGATGGCGAGAACGGCCGCGGCGGCGACCGCAACGAGAAACCACCGGTCGATGCTGCCGCGGAGCGCCTCCAGCTCGGAGAGACTGTGCGCCACGCGAAACCGCGCCTCGGTGGTTTCCCCGCGTTCCGCATCGATGAACGGCACGGGGAGCTCACAAACGAGTGCATCATCAGCGCCGCGCTCCCGTATGATCGCGCCGCCGTCCCCGGTGCGCTTTTCCGGTGCATCGGAACCGGATCCGCCCGCGGCGGGATCCAGCACGCCGTCGGAGCGTATAGTCGCACCGGATCCGGACCCGCCCGCGGCGGGATCCAGCACGCCGCCGGGGTAGACGAGCGACACCGTCATCTCGTCACCGCGGGCCAGACGCGCGAGAAAGCGCCGCTCCAC
>CBFCXB010000199.1:0-5672 GCA_965601905.1 uncultured bacterium
GAGAAGCGGCACGTCATCCCGCCTCTCCCGCAGCGGCGGTATCCGGAAGCTGAGCACGTACAGGCGGTGATAGAGGTCCTCGCGGAAATCACCGGCCGCGACCGCCGCGGCGAGGTCGCGATTGGTCGAGGTGACGATCCTCGCCCGGCTGCGTTTTACCGAGCATTCCCCGACCGGAATATATTCACCACGGTCGAGCAGCCGAAGCAGTTTGGTCTGCACGAGGGGATCGACCTCTCCGATCTCGTCGAGAAACAACGTCCCGCCGTCCGCCGCATCGACGAGCCCGCGGCGCCGCGCCGTCGCACCGGTGAACGCCCCTCGCGCGTGACCGAAGAGGATGCTCTCGAAGAGCTCGTGCGGAAGCGCGGCCGTGTTGGCCGCTACGAACGGCCGCCGCTCCCTACCGCTCGCGGCGTGGACCAGCCGGGCGACGAGTTCCTTGCCGACACCGGACTCGCCGGTGATAAGCACCGGCAGCGGAAACGGCGCCGCGCTGCGTACCTCGCCGATGAGGCGCTGCATGCGGCGGTTACACGTAATAAACGTGTCGTTCTCGCCGCCCATATACACGGCCTTGCTCGTGACGGCGTACAGGCTCCGCGGTTCCGCCCCTTCCTCACAACCCACACCAGCGGGCTCTTGCATAACATACGACCTATCATCCACCGCACCTGCGCCCGGCGCCACGGATGAGGGAAGCCTGCTCAATCCCCGGCACCCGAGACCGATGCCCCGGCGCAGCCGCTCGGCCCGCCGCCACAAACGCCTCGCCGCATCTCTATCTCCCCGCTTTCTCAGATGTATGGAGCACAGGTACATGAACCGCAGCATGAGGGGCCGAAAGCGTCGGAGTTGATCCGCGCGCCCGGAGAGGAATGCCACGAAACGATGCGCGCGCTCATCGTCATCCCGCCGCAGGGACATCTCGAGCAACAGAAGCGCCCCCGTTATCATCCCGCGCTCGCACGATCGTTCCCCGCACCGCCGCATGCAGCAATGTGCGCGATCGATCGCCTCCTCGCACCGGCCGTCGGCGAACTCGATCAGTGATAAAACGAGCTCGACCCGGGCAAGCTCACAATCGAGATGCAGCGCGCGGTAACTCTGCCGTGCGAAGTCCACGGCGGCGCGGGCCTCATGGCGTCTCCCCCACCGTACAAGAATGAGCGCCAGATTCGCCGCGGCATTGGCGGCGGCGAGCGAATCGCCCCTCCGTACGGCGAGCTCGAAGACACGCCGCAGGAGAGACTCGGCGCGGCGGGTCTTGCCCTGCCATTTCAGGGCGATCGCCCTGTTGACCCACAGCCCGAGCGGAATGCCGGCGCGCGGGAGCTGCTGAAACATCTCGGCGGATAGTTTGAGATAGGATATTGCGAGCGCGGGTCTACCCTTGAGTAGATAGATACGCGAGAGAAGCAGTGCCGCCCAGGCCCTCGAATCGGCCCGCTCGCCGGAAGAGTCGCCCTGAAGAAGACAAATCAGGGGACCTGTGACGTCCCCCCTGCCATTCAAGAACCGGCGATACCGATCTTCCAACTCTTTCGGCGCCCCATTCAAATCCGTCAACTCCCCGGCGGATAACGGCGCCCCCGGCATCGCGATTTATCTGTAACGGTAATTATAGACTAAAAAGGGGGAGGAAGTCAAGCAGCAGATAATAATTACTCGTGCATGATTTATCTGTGCAAATAAGAAATCCTCTGGTAGGTGAATAGTAAGAGCGATCAATCCGAAGGCGGTACGGGTGAGAATGTGACCTGTATCTTGTCGGAACCATCCTCGGCGTTTATCACCCATATCGTGCCGTGCTCGAAGCAGTACTCATGATATCTCTCACAGAGATACGCAATCTTGGCGCCATCGGGCGACCAGGTCGGTTGAGTTCCGCCGCGTGTCGTCAACTGCTTCACATTGCTACCGTCCGCATCCATGACGAATACCTGACGGTACTTGTAGATTTCGGTCGTATTATTCATATCCATAGCCGAGAATGCTATTTTACTGCCGTCCGGGGAATACGCGGCGAAACAACCACCGCAATCGGTCAACTGCTCGGGAATGTACGCGCCGACCTCGATTCTCCATATCTCCTTGTCAAAGTATATCAAATACCGTTGATCGGGCGACCAGAACGGATATATGCCCCCAAGTCCCGTATCCATCTTCCTCGATCCGTCGACTTCCAGTATCCAAATCGTGAACCATCCGCCCGCCGGTTTCGAGTTGTACGCAATCCGCCTGCCGTTCGGCGACCAGGCGGGGAATAGATTTCTCCCCGAAGAGGTCAATTGCTGAAAATCGGTCCCGTCGGGTTTCACGGTACATATCTGATAATTCATGATGAATACCAGCTTCTCCCCGTCCGGCGACCACCCAGGATAACTTCCTCCCTTTATAAATAATCGATGATTGGTGCCGTCTGCATCGGCGAGAAAGATCCCCGCTTGATCATAATCGACATGTCCCGATCCCCAGGCGGAATCAACCCCCGTTACACCGTAATGACGATATGCGATTGTTTCTCCATCCGGAGACCAAGATGGGTATTCGTCGATCAGTGGGTATACAATACCCCAATCTATTCCGCCCCCCTCGTCCACGTGATCATCCGGTATCGTCGCTGACTCGTCACAGCCGCTCACGATGACCGCAAAGAGATATACTGTCATGATATGGATCAGATTCCGCATGTTCATAATGCCACCCCAGCGGAGTCCCCTTATAGGCAAATTAATTATATCCTAATGAATGGTCAAGAAATTTCTAGCATCCGATTCATTCTGTGTATACCGCCGCCGCATACCGAATCACGGCGTTACCGCTGCTATTCCTCGAGGATCTCCTCGGGAAGGCCGCGGCGCCGGCGCCACCGCTGCCAGAGATGGAAAAAAACGAAGATCACGGTGAAACAGAGGTATCCGAATGCGAATTTCCCCCCCGCATTCCAGCCGAGCACGGCGATCGTCTCGTTCCCCGTGAAGGCAAAGGCGTGGATCACACCGAAGAAGGCGAGCACGGCCGCCGCTACCGACCAGAGGGACGCCTTGAGAAATTGCCGGTCGATCAGGAAGACGCTGATCGCCGCCAGTATCATCGACGAGAAGATGAATCCCTGGTCGAGTGCGCAGAGACCGAGAAAGCCGTTGATCCGCACGCCGGAGCTTGCCTGCTCGGCCAGAGTCGTGCCGGCGCCCATGAATCCCTGTTTGAGGATATTGAGACCCCACGCGGCGAATGCGGGGAAGAGACCGACCACGACGGCGGGGGCGTGCGCGCGCGGCGTCGTCTGGTAGGCCTGCGCAGCGATAACGATCCCGATCCAGAGGACGATCGCGATGCCCGCCTCCATCGGTACGATCGTGTTGATGAACCTGATCAGACCGAAAAGCGTCACGACGACGAAGAAGATGCCGTTTAGAACCGAGTATCCGGTCCGCGCCCCGAGACCCTTCCACCCCGGATGCCCGATGTACCTCGTCGTGGGGAAGCACGATCCGAATAACGATGCACCGAGCGTCCCCAGGCCGTCAACGGCCAGCGACGGCACCGTCTCGTACCGGTCCCCCGCCGCCTCGGCGCTCTCGAGGTTTTGCAGCGAGCCGAGCATGTTGAAGAGCGCCATCGGGATGATGATCGAGAAGTACCGTATAAGGTGCTCGCTCTTCATGACGGAGAAGAGCTCACCGAACGCAAAACGAGGTGGATGCAGCCCGACCTCGGAGACCGCTGCCTTCACGGCGCCCACGTCCATGATACCGAACACCCACGCGAGAATCGTCCCCGCCACGACCGCCATCATCCCGCCCGGGATGCCGAAGGGGAACCTGATCTTGGAGAAATACTGGATCAGTATAATGGCGAGCGGCAGCATCGCGATGAGCGGCTTCTCGAAGGTCTGGAAGGCGAAATCCATCGAGATGAAGGTGATGGCAATACCGGCCAGCGTCGCCAGCAGCGCCGCCCGCGGCGTGATGCGGCGTAGTATATCGACCACGAACGCGCCGCCGAACTCGATCACGCCGCTCATGAAGCAGGCGAGGAGCCCGACCTTCCACGCCATCTCGTAGCTCCCCGTCTCCCGGTAGACGGGTCCCATGATGAATATGAGGTAGGCGAAAAGGCTCACCGTGTTGATGCCGTAGGGGAGTGCGGTCACATCATGCCGCCGCTCCCGCATCGCGAGCCTGCGCGCCTGCCAGGAGTAGAACAGGTTGCCGAAGATCACCGAGAGCGCCGCACCGGGAAGTATCCGCGAGAAGACGAATCCGGCGGGAATGCCCGCTATGAAGGGGCACAGGGTCGCTATGAGCAGGAACTGGATGAGATTGTCGATGGCGAGGCCGAAGAATCCGTCGATGTCGCGTCTGACGATCCAGGGATACGAGAAACTCTCTTTCACCGTGCGTTCTCCTCTCCTGCAATCCGCAGCAGCGCCGCGCGATACGTGCCCCGAAGAATAATGTAGAACCACCTGCCGGGCGCCGTGCCGCCTCTTCCGGATGTGCGGCCGCCACGGCCGGGCAGCCGGGCCGGTCCAAAAACACTACCAGAAGCATGTATATTTTTCCACCAGGAAAGCCGCACACGTTAAGCGTTGGGTGAGGCGGCGCTCCTGCCGCTTCGGACTTTTTCTCTTTAACCCGTTGACGGATACGCGCGTTTCACCTAGAGTAACCGTATCGATAATCGCATAGTAGTGTAACTATCTCTTAGACGGTATGGAGGAGACGAGTATGAGGAAACACCACAAACGAGATGGTCGATACCTCATTGCCTTACTGCTCCCGATTCTGCTCGCGGCGCTCTCATGCGACGAGAACCCCGCAGGGAACGAGAACGAAGAGATGAAGCTCCGCCTCAGAATATACGCGGGGAACAACCAGACTGATCGCGAGGGGGCGACGCTGCCCGATCCCCTCGTCGTGCAGGTCCGCAATATCATCGAATCGCCACAACCGGGGATCCAGGTGCTGTTCGAACCGACCGCCCCCGGTGGTTTCGTCTCAACCCCGAGCGCGACCACCGATCAGAATGGGCTCGCCTCCTGCATCTTCACGCTCGGGTCCAACGCAGGCGAGCAGCGCGTCAAGGTTGTTATCCCCAACGAGGACAGCACGATGTTCACCGCGACGGCAGTTGCCGTCGAATGCGAGGAGGAACGGCCAACAAGGGTGTGCCACTGGGCCGCCGACCGCGTCTACATCACCACAACGAGCTCGACCCTCATCGAGGGTGTCGGTTCGGTCCTGTTCGAATACGACCCGTTATCCGGGGAAGCCGCCCGGCTGGTTGAAACGGGCGATATCCTTACCGATATCTCCTTCTCCTCGCGCGGGGAGCTCTTCGTGACATCCGTTCAGAAAATCATGAAGGTGGATCCAATCAGCTACAAGCTGAACGACTTCCTGTCGTACTTCATACAGTACGAGTCGGAACTCAAACCGAACAGCGGGGGCATCCTCGCGGGCGTCTCGATGGCCGGACCGTTCGGCGTCGCATGCCCGCCGGACGGCGTCTTCTATCTCAACCTGCCCGGTCACCTCCAGAATGTGCGGGAAGAATGCCTCGCCGCACACCCCGTAACGCGCGACCTCTTCATCATCACCGGATCGGGGCCGCCCACGTACAAGCTGTGGCGGGTTCCATGGGACGGGCGGGCGCATGAAGCC
>CBFCXB010000200.1:0-5671 GCA_965601905.1 uncultured bacterium
CTGCAGCCGCAATTAGCCGGCGCGGCGCGTAGCGTCCGCGCAGGCTAATCATTTCGAATCCGGTTCGCCCGCAGCGGGAGATCGGCCGCCTGGAGCACGACGAGCCGCAGCCGCTCCGGATAGCCCGGCCGGTCCTCCAGAAATTCCCGCACCGCCCGCACGGCGCCGTCCGAATAATGATACCGCAGTGTCGCGGCGATCCAGTCGCGGGGGAAGAAGATATCACCCGTCTCCCTGATCTCCTCGAGCAGCTCGAGGCTCGGGAGTATGTATTTCTCCGATTCCTCGGCGCGCAGCGGGTGGTGCAGGTAGGCGAGCGCCTCGAGCACCCACGGCTCGTGCCGGCGGTTCAGGGCGTCCGAGAGGCAGGCGAAGAGCGAGTCCCGCTCGGCGCGATCGGCCGATGCGGCGCGCCTCGCGAAGCGGAAGCGTTCTCTGAGCTCGTCATCGGTGATCCGCTCCTCCTGCCTGTCGAGGACGTCACGCCAGCCGGCGGCGCCGCGCACGGCAAGCTCGCACGCGAGGGCGTTGTAATCACGCTCGGATAGATTCAGTCCCTCGATGTTTTTCTTTTTTTCCCACACGTCCCGGAGAAATTTCACACCATCGGCGGTAACCGCAACAGACCGGAGGGCCTTGAAGCAGGCCATCTTCGCGAGCAGCAACCTCTCTATCTCACCCGCCCGCTCCCCCCGTTCGGTATCCGAGAGAAAGCACCAGAATGTTTCAACGAGATAATCGAGAAGCGCCTGGAGATTCATCTCGACCATCTCGTTTTTCAATGCCGCCATTATGCAGTTCGCGTAGAGCCCGATATCTTCAAGATTTCCCCCGAGCACGTTGTCGTGGAGCAGGAGCGCGTACATGCCGCGATGCAGCGCCTCTCCGAAACGCGGCGCAGCCCCGCCGAGGAGCCGCCTGCTCGCATCATCGAGCACGAAGCAGCCGAATCCGGCCCCCTGCGCGCACGGGAGAATAAAATCATTCTCCGTGACCGGCACATCGAGGGGCAGGCGCACTCCGGCATTGTCCATCTCACATGTTACGAGACGCTCGTTCGTACCGTCGCTTATGAGAAGAGAGAACACCTGGGGCCAGAAGAGATGGCGCCCGAGGGGGTCCTCCTGCACGACATGCAGCCACCGGCATTCACCCGCATTGTCGCGGATTCGATCCACCGTTATATTCGGCCGCCCCCGCTCCATCACCCACATCTCGCTCCATGCGTCGAGCTCCCGGTCGGTCAGCACATCGATGATCGCGACGAGATCCTCCCAGCTCGCATTGGCGAACCGGTAGCCGTCGAGGTACCGCCGCAGCCCATTTTGCAGCGGCCCCTCCCCAATCAGCGCCTCGAGCTGGTTCAGCATAACGGGCGGCTTGTGATAGATAATATTCCCGTACAGAGAACCGGCCTCTTTGAGATTGTCGAGAGCCTGTCGGATCGGGTTCGTGCCCGCCGTCCGTTCCACCTCGTAGAGCTTGTCGTAGTGCGACGCCGCGAATAGGAGCCGGTGATCCATGTCCGGAAATGCGGGACGCACGATCTTGTCCGCCATGAACTGGGCGAATGCCTCCTTGAGCCACACGTCGTCGAACCAGGTCATCGTGACGAGGTCCCCGAACCACATGTGCGCCGTCTCGTGGCTGATCACCGATGCCCTGCGGAGCCGCTGCATCTCCGTTGCGCTCTCCTCGAGAAAGAGCCGCTCGGCGCGATAGAAGATGCATCCGGGATGCTCCATGCCGCTGTAGGGGAACGACGGGAGGGCGACGAAATCGAACTTGCCGAACGGGTAATCGACACCCGTGTATTCCTCCATCCACCGGATCGCCTCGTCGTGCAGATCGAAGATCGCCGGGGCGTTGCGCGCGACCTTGGCCGAGTCGCGCTCCATATGATAGAGATGCATCACTCGGCCGTCCCTCTCGGCGGTCTCGACAGAGAACGCGCCGGCGGCGAATGCGAAATGATAGGTGCTGAGCGGCGCCGTTTCCTCGAAGTGCAATGTTTTATTGCCAAGGGCTCGGTGATCCCGCTCGACGGGGGTGTTCGCAACGGCGGCGAATTCCCGCGGAATCGTCAAAACAAGCGTGAAACGGGCTTTTATATCGGGCTGATCGAAGCAGGGGAACACCTCGCGGGCCCGTGCCGGCACGAAGAGGCTGTAGAGATGATCGTCCTCGCGGTGGAGCGGCGCCTCGCCCGGCCTCGAAAATATTTTAAAAAAATTTTTCCCCCGCCGGAGATACCGCGGCGGGATGATCACGTGCTCGTTTTCGAAATCAAAGGCCACCGTGTCCCGATCACTCTCTACGAGCCCGACCGATACCCCGGCGAAATCGAGCACCAGCGGCCCCGTGACCTCTCTCAGGTTGAACGATACTTCAGTGATGTTCACGATCCAGCTCTCGCGCGGAACGGTAATATTCACCCGGTACCGTACATCCGAGATCGCGGCGGCGCGCTGCCGCGCGAGCGCCGCCGGCACGCCGGGCATCGCTTCATCCGGCCCGGCGATACGCGGCGGACCCCACCCGAATTCGGCGCCGTACCCGGTCAATACGAAACAGCACAGTGAGATAACGATTACGAGTGCGAGGCGGATCGCTTTCTCTTTCATTCGAGTCCACTCCTTTGAATCGAATTCGAGAACGGCCGTCTATCTATTCAATGCCGTCGCCCGCTGGCGAATATTCATACACGATCGAGTGTAAATCCTGCAAATCCGTTTATCCAGCATCATTTATCGTTGGCATCCTCCTTGCAAGAACACCGGTCAAACAACAATACGTGGCAAGAATCAAGGCACTGCTACATCCAAAACCGTTAACCATTCGACGATCGGAGGCGATGATGTCCCAGTTCATGGAAGTACTCGAGTGGTTCGATCTATCCGGTGAGGAGATCGTGCACCGCATACCTCCCGAGGGCTCGGCGGAGATCAAGATGGGCGCGCAGCTCATCGTACGCGACAATCAAAGCGGCGTTTTCTTCAAGGACGGCAAGGGACTGGATGTATTCGGCGCGGGGCGCCATACCCTGACGACGAAGAACCTTCCGATCCTCACGAAGCTCCTCGCGCTTCCCTGGGGATTCAAGAGTCCCTTCCGGGCGGAGGTCTACTTCGTCAACATGAAGACGTTCCTCAACCAGAAGTGGGGAACCAAGGACCCCGTCGCGTTCAAGGACAGCAAGCTGGGACTCGTGCGGCTGCGGGCGTTCGGTATCTACACGCTCAAAATCGTCGAACCGGTTCTCTTCATCAATACCGTCGTCGGTACGCAGGGGATCTATACCGACGCGATGATCAATGATTACCTGCGGGATGTCATCGTATCACGTATCAACGATCTCTTCGGCGAGCAGCTCGACACGATATTCGATCTGCCGCAGAACTACGATGAGCTCGCCGTCGACATCAAGGAACGGCTCGTCAACGATTTCTCCAAGTACGGAATGGAGCTGATTGACTTTTTCATCAACTCGATCACCCCGCCCCCCGAGGTGCAGAAGATGATCGATGAACGGAGCGGGCTTCAGGCCGTCGGCGACCTCGACAATTTCTTCAAGTTCAAGGCGGCCAAGGCAATGGGCGATGCGGCATCGAGTGCCGGCGGCGGCGGCGCGGGCGCCGCGGCGGCCGGCGGCATGGGTATCGGCGTCGGCGCCGGCCTCGGGATGATGATCCCCGGCATGCTGGCAAAGAGCGCGCAGGGCGGCGCGGCGAGCGCGACGGCGCTCCAGTGCCCACACTGCCACAACGAGGTCACCGGCGACTCCCGCTTCTGCCGGAACTGCGGGGCCCAGCTCGTCATCATGAACCGGTGCCCGCAGTGCCAGACCGAGCTGCCCGCCGAGGCGAAGTTCTGCTCCTCCTGCGGGCACCGGCTGGACGCCGCGTTGACGTGCCCGCACTGCGGTACGAAGCTCCCGCCGGGTACGGGATTCTGCACGAACTGCGGCGAGAAGGTGGACAGGAACGGCGATGCAGGTTAGATGCAGCCTCTGCGGAGGCGAAAACGAGATTCATCCCGGTCAGAAGATGCTCTTCTGCTCCTACTGCGGCTCCGCGCTGGCCGTCGATGGCCGGAACGGTCCCGAGCACCTGATCCTGCCTCACGACCGCGACGACCGGCGGGCGGGCGAGGAACTCCGGTCCTTTCTCGTTTCGAGGCGCATGCAGCAACCGAAGGATATCAAGGTCGATTTCTCGTATGTCCCCTTCATCGTCATCGAGGACGAGCAGGGGCACACCGGCACGGTTGCGGGAGCGGCCAAACCGCCGGCCGGCGCGGGCACCCTCCCGAATCCCCCGGCAGGCTGCTACCGCTTTTTCGATGAATCGCTCGCCGGCCCAGAAAAGATCACGCCGGCCTCAAAGACGGGGAAGGGCGCCGCCCGCATTCTCCACATACCGGTGTACCGCATGCGGTACGAGACGGCGGGCGGATCGTGGAAGGCCTCGGCGATCGGGGAAAGCTGGCAGGTGTGCGCCGACGACTTCCCGCCCGAGCAGCCCTCGACATTGAACATGCAAAACGTCTTGATCGCTGCGGGGCTTCTCACCGCGTACCTCTTCATCGGCAAGCTGGGACACGGCTGGCTGTCGCGGTTCGTGATAACCTTCGCGGCGGCGGCGGCGGGTTTCGCATTCTTGACCCTGCGAAAGAGACTGGCGAGCAGACAATGAACGATGTACTGACCGGTACAAACCACACGACAACATACAGCGGGGATGGCCATGATCCCGCGGCGGGAACCGGTGCTGCCGGGGCAGCGCCCGCGGACGACGATACCAATACGGAACCGGAGGGTATCGAGGCGCCATCCGGACCCGCCGAAACGTTCGGTGTCACCTGTCCTGTCTGCGGCGGATCGCTCCGCATACACGAGGGCGATCGGAGCATCAACTGCGAGTACTGCGGATCGGGGCTCGTCGTCACGAGGCCGCACGGCGTGCGCAGCTTCATGATGCAGGCGAGAATCACGCCGGGAAAGGCCCGCATAACCGCGCTCCATTACCTCGCCGCGGAAACCGGCGGGCGCATCAAGGCACGCCACGCATCGATCGTCGACATCAAGCTGATACACGTTCCATTCTGGAGAATGCACGGGCGGCTCATGGGATGGGTGTGCGGGGAAACGATCAGGATGCGGGAGATAGAGGTCCCCGCGCCCGGTCCGCAGAGCGAGCGGACCGTGAAGACGGTTCAGGAAGAACGCAATCCGTTCGCCAAGCTCGTCTTCAAGCGCGTCGACTGGAGCACACCGGCGTGCACCCTGCGGCACCTGGGACTCCAGGGCATATCGCTCAAGACGCGCATGCTCCACTGGGACACGTTCGATCACGAGCTGAGGAGCGATCACCAGTTCGCCCTCCCGATGAAATCGGCACGGGAGGCCCGCGGGGATGCATTCAAGTACCTTACGAAGATCGCGGCACCGGCCCACTCCCGCGTGCGCGCCAGCAGGTTCCACCTGGCGGGCAGTACATTTTCGCTCTACTACTATCCCGTCTACTTCATACGCTACCGTCACGCGGAACGGATCTACACGATCACGATCGACGGGAGCGACGGCCGGATCGTCCATGGTGAAACACCACGCCGCAGGGACGTGAATGTGAAAACTTTTCTTTTCGTTCCCGCCACGATCGCTATTCTCGCG